>DATHWP010000068.1:0-46036 GCA_035460505.1 Methyloradius sp.
GCAATCAAATGGCGTAAAAATGGCTCGCCAGCGTACTTTCTGGCACCAGCTGAAGCCTGCATGATCACTGGGCTATCGCAAGCATCTGCCGCCTGCATGATGGCATGGATCTGTTCCAGATTATTCACGTTGAAGGCTGGCAGGCCGTAGCTGTGTTCAGCAGCGTGATCGAGCAATTGTCTTAATGAAACGAGCGCCATATTGAATCTCCTTTAACCAACATTAAGCTCTAAAGTTATCTGGAACGATGTTCGCCCACTTTGATAATCTTCATCGTATTCGTGCTACCCGCTGTGCCAATTGGCTCACCAATAGTCACCAGAATCAAATCCCCCATTTCTACAGCGGCACGGCTCAACAATTGCTCTTCAGCATCGGATAATATTTGATCTCTATCAGTACCGATGTCCATACGATAAGGATAAACGCCACGATACAAGGTGAGTTTTCGACGTGTGGATTGCTCTGGAGTCAGCGCATAAATCGGTACATTGTTGTGAAAACGCGAAAGCCAAAGCACCGAAGCACCAGACTGCGTGAGTGCAACAATTGCTTTCACCTTTAAATGGCGAGCAGTATAGACAGTTGCCATCGCAATCGACTCATCAATGAATTTAAACTCATCATTCACCAGATCACGCGGATTATTAATTTCATAAACGGTTTCAGCTTCTTTACAGACGCGATGCATAGCGGCAACGGATTCAACTGGGTATAAACCCGCAGCAGTTTCAGCAGAAAGCATCACCGCATCCGTGCCATCCAATACCGCATTGGCCACATCGGAAACTTCTGCGCGGGTGGGGATGGGGTTGCTGATCATGGATTCCAGCATCTGCGTGGCAGTAATCACCACTTTGTTCTGCGTACGTGCCATGCGGATCATGCGCTTCTGTAAGCCTGGCACGGCGGCATCGCCCACTTCCACACCCAAGTCGCCGCGCGCAACCATGATGACATCTGCAGCATCAATGATTTCTTCCAGTGCATCGATCGCTTCCGCACGTTCGATTTTAGCGACGATATGCGCGTGGCCACCCGCACCACGCACCAAGCTGCGTGCCAGTCGCACATCGTCACCACTACGAGGGAATGAGATGGCAACATAATCTGCATTCAATGCAGCAGCCGTTTTAATGTCTTCGCGGTCTTTGTCTGTCAAGGCTTCTGCCGCCAAGCCGCCACCTTGCCGATTGATGCCTTTGTTATTCGAGAGTGTGCCACCAACCATGATGGTGCAATCAATCTCTAAGCCTGCTACTGATTCCACACGCATGACGATGCGACCATCATCAAGCAACAATATGGTTCCCGATTCAACTTCAGTCGGTAATGTCTTGTAATCCAGCCCAACACGATGCTGGTTACCTAACGGGCATTGAGCATCCAGTATGAATTTATCACCTGCATTCAAGAGGATTTTTCCATCCTCAAATTTTCCGATACGGATTTTGGGGCCTTGCAAATCGCAAAGCACGCCCACGGAACGATGACGCGCATGTGCAAGCTCGCGCACCAACTGCGCCCGGGCAATATGGTCTTGTGCCGTGCCGTGGGAGAAGTTAAGTCGCACCACATCAACGCCGGCATCCAGCATGCGCTCGAGCACTGCACGTGAATCGGACGATGGGCCTAATGTTGCGACAATCTTGGTTTTACGTAACGCCATAACGCCTCACTTTAAGATGTTAGTTGAGACAAATAAACCAGACTAAAGTGACACCAGAATTAATGAATATAAAAACAGAATAGCTCAAAAGAAAAAAGGGGACGAAAATCGTCCCCTTTATCATAGCCCTTCAGCGCTCAAACTAAGTCACTCATCTGACATTAACCGAGTGCACGCTGCTCAAGAATTTCAACGGCTGGCAGCTTCTTGCCCTCGAGAAATTCAAGGAAAGCGCCGCCCGCTGTAGAGATATAGGAAACGTCATCATAAATATCATACTTCTGGATGGCACAGATGGTGTCACCACCGCCCGCCAGCGTAAACGCCTTAGTTTTGGCAATAGCCATAGCAATCGTTTTGGTGCCTTCGCCAAACTGGTCAAACTCAAATACACCAACTGGGCCGTTCCAGACCACAGTGCCTGCCTTTAAAATAATCTCTGCTATTTCATTAGCAGATTTTGGGCCAATATCAAAAATCATGTCATCACTGGCCACATCATCAGCATCTTTGGTAACGGCAGGTTCGTTTGCATCAAATTTCTTGCCACAAACCACATCTACCGCAATCGGCACAGCCGCACCACGCTTGGACATTTTCTCCATCAAGGCTTTAGCAGTAGGCACCAAGTCATCTTCACTTAATGACTTACCAATAGGATGACCTGCTGCTTTAAGGAATGTATTGGCAATACCACCGCCAACCACCATTTGATCGACTTTTTCTGAGAGACTTTCCAATACGGTCAGTTTGGTTGAAACTTTTGAGCCACCCACAATCGCGACCATTGGTTTTGCTGGGTTAAGCAGCGCCTTAGTCAACGCTTCGAGCTCGCCGATTAGCAGTATTCCTGCTGCGGCTACAGGGGCAAATTTTGCCACGCCATAAGTTGAAGCCTCAGCACGGTGCGCGGTACCAAATGCATCCATCACAAATATATCGCAGAGCTTGGCATACGCCTGCGAGGTTGCATCGACATTCTTTTTTTCGCCTTTGTTGAAGCGGCAGTTTTCCAGCAAGACGATCTCGCCATCAGCCACTTCAAATCCGCCATTCACCCAGTCTTTAATCAGGCGTACAGGTTTGCCAAGTTTGGCACTTAATACATCAGCGACAGGTTTGAGTGAGTTTTCTTCAGAGTAAACGCCCTCTTCAGGTCGGCCAAGATGCGACGTCACCATGACTTTTGCGCCAGCTTTGGCCGCAAACTCAATCGTCGCTAAAGATGCTGTAATTCGGGCATCCGAGCTTACGCAACTATTCTGGATAGGTACATTGAGATCAGAGCGGATAAACACACGCTTACCCTTGAGATCAAGATCGGTCATTTTGATTACGGACATGGTCTTTGCTCTCAGTTAGGCGATATGTTGAACAAGGCGCATCAGGTTACAGGTGTAGCCATATTCGTTGTCATACCAGGCGACCACTTTGACGAAAGTCGGGTCGAGCTGGATACCAGCATCTGCATCAAATACCGACGGGCAAGTCTCACCTCGGAAATCAGTAGAGACCACTTTTTCTTCTGTATAGCCAAGCACGCCTTTAAGCGGACCATTTTCAGAAGCGGATTTCATCGCGGCACAAATCTGCTCGTAGGTCGCTTCTTTATTGAGCTCAACGGTTAAATCAACGACTGAAACGTCAGAGGTAGGAATACGAAATGCCATACCTGTGAGCTTTTTGTTGAGTTCAGGAATCACTTTACCGACCGCTTTAGCTGCCCCAGTAGAAGAAGGAATAATATTTTCAAGAATACCGCGACCACCGCGCCAATCCTTATTAGATGGGCCATCAACAGTTTTCTGGGTGGCTGTAGCCGCATGCACGGTAGTCATCAGGCCGCGCTTGATGCCGAAAGTGTCGTTCAGCACTTTAGCCACTGGTGCCAAGGCGTTGGTAGTACAGGAAGCAGCTGAAACAATGGCTTCGCCCTTATAGCTATCGTGATTCACACCATAGACAAACATCGGCGTATCGTCTTTAGATGGCGCAGATTGCACCACTTTTTTGGCACCCGCATCAATATGCTTCTGACAAGTATCAAGCGTCAGGAAAAAGCCTGTGCATTCAATAATGATATCGGCACCAACTTCATCCCATTTCAAATTGGCTGGATCTCGCTCTGCAGTCAGGCGAATTTTCTTGCCATTGACGACCAAGTTATTACCCTCGACCGACACATCCCCCTTGAACTTACCATGCACAGAATCGTGTTTCAGCAGATAAGCCAGGTAATCTGGCTCGAGCAAATCATTGATGGCGACTACCTCAATATCAGTAAAGTCCTTGATTGCTGCACGAAATGCCATGCGGCCGATACGGCCAAACCCATTGATACCAACTTTGATTGCCATGTGATTTTTCCTTACTGAGCCAATAAATTGAGATTTCTATAATTATGCAGTGAATGCAAAATAAATGCGCCTACAAAAGACAAAGGCACCCAACGGTGCCTTTGTCTTTATTACTTACATCAAATTACGGATTACAGAACTGATTTAACTGTGCTAACTACATTTTCAACAGTGAAACCAAAGTGCTTGAGCAATACGCCACCTGGTGCAGATTCACCAAAGGTTTCGATACCAACTACAGCACCTTCGATACCTACATACTTACGCCAGAAATCTGGATGCGCAGCTTCAACAGCCACACGCTTCACGCCTGGGGTTAGTACGCTGTCACGGTAAGCCTTGTCTTGCTTGTCGAACACATTGGTAGATGGCATGGAAACCACGCGCACCTTGGTACCAGCAGCATTCAACTCAGCAGCAGCTTTCACTGCCAGATCAAGTTCAGAACCGTTAGCGATGATGATGACATCAGCCTTGCCAGCCACGTCAGAGAACACATAACCACCCTTGCGGATCAGGTCGAAGTGCGCTGTATCATGCTTGATGCCAGCAACGTTTTGACGACTCAATACCAAGCTTGATGGACCATCGGTGCGCTCTACAGCAGCAACCCATGCAACAGCAGTTTCAGTTGAGCTACCTGGACGCCATACGTTCATATTCGGGATATAACGCAGGCCAGATGTGTTTTCTACTGGTTGGTGAGTTGGGCCATCTTCGCCTTGACCGATAGAGTCATGAGTCAGCACGTAAACAACACGTTGCTTCATCAGCGCAGACATACGCATGCCGTTCTTCATGTAGTCAGAGAACATATGGAAAGTACCGCCGAATGGCAACAAGCCACCGTGCAACGCCACACCGTTCATGATCGCTGCCATACCGAATTCACGTACACCGTAAGAGATGTAGTTACCTGGCTTCTTGGCATCAACGTGTACAAAGCTGCCAGTGCTAGTCAAGTTAGAACCAGTCAAGTCAGCAGAACCGCCGAGGAATTCTGGCAGAATTGGAGCCAAAGAACCGATAACATTTTGTGAAGCCTTACGTGTTGCAACACCTTCTGCTTTTTCATTGGTAGCAGCGATGATTGCGTTGGTTGCTTCTGTCCAGTTAGCTGGCAATTCATTTGCTGTACGGCGTTTGAATTCTGCAGCTTCAGCTGGGAATGCAGCAGCATAAGCTGCAAACTTGGCATCCCAAGCAGATTCAGCAGCAGCACCTTTAGCCTTGGCATCCCAACCTGCATAAACATCAGCAGGTACTTCAAATGGAGGATATGGCCAGCCGATTGCTTCGCGAGTAGCTGCAACTTCAGCGTCACCCAATGCAGAACCGTGGCAGTCATGGCTGCCTGATTTGTTTGGAGATCCTTTACCGATGATGGTTTTGCAGCAGATCAGTGAAGGCTTATCAGTAACAGTCTTGGCAATTTCGATCGCTTTTTGGATCGCAGCTGAGTCGTGACCATCAACAGATTGAACATGCCAACCGTATGCAGTGAAACGACCTGCGGTGTCATCGGTGTACCAGCCTTCAATATGGCCATCGATAGAGATGCCGTTGTCATCCCAGAATGCAACCAGCTTGCCCAGACCCCATGTGCCAGCAAGTGCACAAGCTTCGTGGGAAACACCTTCCATCATACAGCCGTCGCCCAAGAACACGTAGGTGTAGTGGTCAACGATGTCGTGGCCAGGCTTGTTGAACTGGTTAGCCAGCAGTTTTTCTGCCATCGCGAAACCAACGCCGTTAGCAATACCCTGGCCGAGTGGGCCAGTAGTGGTTTCTACGCCAGGAGCGTAATGATATTCAGGGTGACCAGCACATTTGGAATGCAATTGACGGAAACTCTTGATGTCGTCAATAGACAGATCATAGCCAGTCAGGTGCAGTAAGGAGTAGATCAACATGGAGCCATGACCATTCGACAATACGAAACGGTCACGGTTAGCCCAGTTTGGGTTGGTAGGGTTGTGGCTCAGGTTGTGATTCCACAATACTTCTGCGATTTCAGCCATCCCCATCGGGGCACCTGGGTGTCCAGAATTTGCTTTCTGAACTGCATCCATCGATAGTGCACGGATGGCATTTGCTAAGTCGTTACGAGTTGCCATTACAATCTCCATGTTTATAAAGTAAAAGGTAACTTGCCGACCACTTAGATTGCGGCCAGGAAAGGTAACCCGATTTTGAGTACTTACTTGAAATTCATCGAATTCAGGATGTTGCGACCGACCATTTGATACTTTTCTGCTGTATCACCACGCATTAAATATCGGTTTTTCTTATAAATTCAGACGCGAATTATTGCTCAGTTAGGCATTTTGAGCAATACCGCAAAAACCAAGACCTGAATTCTATCAGGGTTAATTTATATTAGGTATAGCTAGCGTGAGATTGATGTGGGAATTGCGGTGCAGCAGAGACAAAAAGTAACGATTATCTAAAAAAGCTCGATATCGCCTTCTATTTTATTTTCTTGCAAGAGTCCTGCTGTTATCAGCTCTTCATAGTTTGAGACTTGGTTACGCCCATGATTTTTAGCGTAATAAAGTGACACATCAGCACGGTCAATGATTTGCGACGAAACATCAAACCCTGATATCTCTGTGAAGCCCGTACTAATTGTTACCTGGCCCACCTGCGGAAACGGAAACACTTCGATCTTGCTCCTGAAACGCTCCAATACCATTTTCATTTCATCAATATTGCGGCATTCAAACACCCCGACAAACTCCTCACCACCAAAGCGGAAAAGCATGTCTTTATCACGTAAATTAACGGTCATCAGTTGCGAAAAGCGCAACAGAACCTCATCCCCTACCAGATGACCATATTGATCATTCACATTCTTGAAGTGGTCAATATCAAAAATGGCAAAAAACTGTTTATGCTCGCCGTGATCTTCCTCACGGTTGCTCAAGTGCTGAATACGGGTAATGACTTTACCAATTTTGCGTTCAAACGTTTTACGATTGAGCAGGCCAGTTAAGGTATCGCGCTCGTTGTCGTTCATTAGCTCCATGAAGTTCTGGTAAATCTGCAACAGCATGCCCGTGACATCGCGCAATTGCGACTCATCTTCAGGCGATTCAATTGCGACGACAGCGACTGGCTCATTTTTACTACTTTTCAAGGGGTAAAGCATGACCAATGCTTTGTCTTTTTCTTCATACTTGCAAACGTTACCCGACTTGATACATTTTTCCAGTGCATGCAATAAAGGCCGCGGGATGATTTCTTGAAACGGCGCGCCATCGATCAAGGTGGCAGAAAAGAGATGCTGTTCAATATTCAATGCGCGATAAATCACCACCGCGCCAGGCGCTACCAAGTCAAACAAAGTCTGCGCTAAGGAGATTTCTAGAGAGTGTGTCTCTCTTTCGCCAGTGAGTGTAATCAGCTTGGATAATACGGATTTAATACTAGGTGATTGCAAAATAGTTTTTATGCTTTTTAATTAAAATAGTGTTCTACATGAACTAGCAAGCACTATGCCTGATTTTCATTGCTCCACTTGATTGAACAGCCGATGCTTGCAATCTGCTCACGCGGGCCTTGGCCAGTTTCTGCAATCTGACTCATAGCCTTGAACAAATCACGCGTACTCTCTGGGGCCAGTTCTTTGCGTGATTCATCAAAACGACCGCGGTACTGTAGTTCCAGCTTGGCATTAAACCCAAAAAAGTCAGGGGTACAAATTGCGCCATAAGTCTTTGCAACATCCTGCGTTTCATCCAAAACGTAGGGAAACGAAAAGTTAAACTCCTCGGCAACGGCCTTCATGTTATCGAAAGAATCTTCAGGATAATCAAACACATCGTTAGACATAATGGCAATCGTATTGATGCCCAATGCCTTTAGCTCACGCACATCTGACACTAGACGCTGGCGGATAGATTTTACATACGGGCAGTGATTACAGATAAACATAACCAATGTACCTTTTTCGCCCTGTATATCAGCCAGCTTCCAATATTGACCGTCTGTACCCAGTAGATTGAAGTCTGGTGCTTTCCAGCCAAAATCACACACAGGTGGTTGAACACTTGCCATCCGTTAACTCCTTGCTTTCAATACAATGACCCGAACATTACATGCAACGCTTTTAATAGTCATCTAAAATACAATTAAAAAGACGCACACCTAAATCATCGCCTGACAGTTTTTCGATATTTTTGACTAATTTTTGGCATTTATCTGGATATTTAAATGGCGACCCCAAGATTTTATTGTCCCAACCCATTATCGCTTGGCAGCAGCTTTGAGCTATCTGATAACGCTGCGGTGCATGCCTCGCGGGTATTACGTATGCAGGTCGGCGAAAAATCCATTTTGTTTAATGGCGATGGCTACGACTATCTGGCTGAATTGGTAGTTGTCAGTAAAAATCAAGTGCGTGTCAAAATCATTTCTAGCCAACTGATTGGCAATGAATCGCCATTAAAGATTACCTTGCTGCAAGGCATCTCGGCAGGTGACCGCATGGATTTCACCATACAAAAAGCCGTTGAGATGGGGGTTAGCAGCATCCAGCCAATTTCCACTCAACGTAGCGTGGTCAAACTATCTGCAGAGCGCGCAGAAAAGCGCCTTGAGCATTGGCAAAATGTCATGATTTCGGCCTGCGAACAATCTGGTCGTGCTGTTGTACCTGAGATTGCAGTGCCCGTTTCATTGGCTCAGTGGTTCGGTAAAAAACCAACTTTTGATTTAGGTATTACCCTCGCACCGACTGCTACACAAAGCCTGAAAGAACTGTCCAAACCCACGGGCAATATTTGTTTGCTGATTGGTGCAGAAGGCGGATTAACTGATGATGAAATTGATCTCGCTAGCTTGCAGGGCTTTAAACCCGTGACATTAGGTAAGCGCATACTTCGCACGGAGACGGCGGCTTTGGCGGCGATAGCAGCCATGCAGATTTTATGGGGTGATTTTTAAGTTATTAGACAAAGAACTGATAAATCAGCCAGACATTCAATGTCGATATCAACACGAACAAACTCCAGGCGACCACTTTGGCCAACCAGCCCGTCGCAAATTCGCCCATGACGGCGCGATTTCCCGTCAATTTCAGTAGCGGGTAAATCGCAAACGGCAGTTGCATACTCAGCACTACTTGGCTCAAAACCAATAGCTTGCCAACCGCGCCCTCGCCCCACACAAGAACGCCAATCAAGGCAGGAATCAATGCCAGAAAACGGGTGATCAATCGCCGTTGCCAGCATGGGATTTTCAGGTCGAGAAAACCTTCCATAATGACTTGACCCGCAATCGTGCCAGTGAAGGTTGAGCTTTGCCCAGCCGCCATTAACGCCAAGCCAAAAATGATGCCCGCAAATGCCGAGCCAACAATAGGGTCTAGCAGATGGTAGGCATCTTCAATGTCAGCAACCCCTGTATGCCCGTTGGCGTGAAATGCAGACGCTGCAAGAATCATGATGGCGGCATTGACGAAGAATGCCAGACTTAATGAGACCACGGTATCAATCGTTGAAAGCTGAATCGCTTCGCGCTTATCTTCAATACAGTCACTGACCACACGCGTTTGCACGATAGATGAATGCAAATACAAATTGTGCGGCATGACTGTTGCACCCAATATAGCCACAGCCAGATAGAGTGATTGCGTATCGGCAAGGGCGTGCAATGAGGGGATCAAGCCTTTGGCAGCCATCACGTAATCTGGTTGAATCAAGATTAATTCAATACAAAAGCACAGCGCGATGGTCAAGATCAAACCAAGCACAATAGCCTCGACCTGCCGAAAGCCGCGCCCCTTCAGCCCTAGCACAATCAAAGTATCAAATGCCGTGAGTAACACACCCACCAATATTGAGCATCCAAACAATAGATGAAATGCCAGCGCGGTTCCTAACACTTCGGCAAGATCACAGGCAATAATGGCAAGCTCTGCCATTAACCACAGCACCTTTCCGACGCGCGGGCTGTAGTGCTCACGACAAAGTCTTGCCAGATCTTTCCTGCTTGCAATCCCCAATCTTAAACACAAGGTTTGTAGAAGTATGGCAATCAGGCTCGAAAACAAGATTACAAATAAAAGCCCATAGCCATACCGAGAACCAGCCTCAATATCAGTTGCCCAATTGCCTGGGTCCATATAGCCCACGGAGACAAGCAAACCAGGGCCTGCAAATTTAAGCAGCTTTTTCCAGAATGGCGTACCTGCTGGGATATTGACGGTGCCGCGTACTTCAGACGGGCAAAATGGCGCAGTGGCGGTGCGCGGTAATTTATTGAGGATTGCTTGAAACATAGCGATTTGTCATGAAGATTTAAAATATTGACACGATAATTGATAGGCGATTTATAGCATTTATTTAAGGTAAACAAAATTAAGACAAACAAAATGTCACCTAAATTAATGTGCTAAAACATGAATTATATTTTGCTAAATATGCATAATATAATTAAAATATGCTTATAAAACATAATTTGGCGATAAGAGAATGTCTGTTGGATTAGCAATACGTAAACGCCGCAAATTACTCAACCTCACCTTGCAGGCACTCGCGCAACTGGTAGATGCCGATAGCGGCAATCTTTCACGCATTGAGCGTGGCACACAGGGTGTTTCTGAAAGCATGCTGCGCAAGCTATGTATTGCGCTAGATTGCACCCCAGCGCACCTCTATGCCCAAAGCGAACCAACAACCAGCGCATCATTGCAATCAGCATCGCCGCTGCAACTAACCAAACCACAAGACTTCGTACGCTGGTTTCGCTCTGCTACACCTTATATCCATGCCTTTGGTGGTCGCACGTTTGTCATCGCTTTTGGTGGCGAAGTGGTCGATGACAAACAATTTGTCGCGCTTTCGCATGACCTTAACCTGCTTGCCAGCCTTGAAGTAAGGCTGGTATTAGTGCATGGCGCACGTCCACAAATTGAATCTCGCCTCAAGCGCAACAAGCTGGAGACCAAGCTGGTCGGTGGGCTGCGTGTGACTGACGATGACGCGATGGAAGCGGTAAAAGAAGCCAATGGCTCCATTCGTGTGGAAATCGAAGCTTTGCTCTCCATGGGCATCATCAATTCACCAATGGCGGGCTCTGACATACGCGTTGCCAGCGGCAATTTTGTGACTGCAAAACCGCTGGGCGTGCTTGAGGGTGTTGATTTACAACACACAGGCGAAGTACGCAAAGTCGATGCCATCGGCATCCAAAAACGCCTAGATGATGGCGAAGTAGTATTGCTTTCACCGCTAGGATATTCATCTATAGGCGAAGTATTTAACCTCACGCTAGAAGATGTTGCCGTGAGCGCAGCCATTGCGCTGGACGCAGATAAACTGATCTTCTTGATGGATTCAAGTGGTGTGCACAACGCGCGTGGTGAGCTATTGCGCGAGATGACCGCAGATAAAGCCAAAAACATGCTGCGCAATATCGAGAACAATGTCGCCCAGAATACTGACGTGAAAAACTTCACCGAAGATGAAGGCTACTACCTGCCTGCTGCCATCCGCGCCTGCGATAACGGCGTGGCGCGTACACACTTGATCAGCCGCCATGTGGATGGTGCGATCTTGCAGGAGCTTTTCACCTATGACGGCATCGGCACCATGATTACCGAAGCATCGCTGGAATCAATACGCCCTGCCGACATAGGCGATGTAGGCGGCATATTGCAACTGATAGAACCACTAGAGGCGGAAGGCGTATTGGTGCGCCGTGGACGTGAACGGCTGGAAATGGAAATCAACTGCTTTCATGTGATGGAACACGATGGACGCATCATCGGCTGCGCGGCAATTTACCCATATGCTGAAGAAAAAACGGCAGAGCTCGCCTGCATGGCCATACACCCGTCATTCAGGCGCGGTGGACGTGGTGACAGGCTATTGAACTATTGTTTGGAGGCAGCAAAAGAGCAAAAGCTGAAATCCGTGTTCGTGCTCACTACTCGCACTGAACACTGGTTTATTGAGCGTGGTTTTGTTGAAAAAAACATAGAGGCTTTGCCGCAACAGCGTAAGGCGCTTTACAACTTGCAACGAAGATCCAAGATCTTTATTAGGGCTCTGTAATTCATAACGGTAATCGAACCAAGCTCTCGACCTGCCTAGGAGTTAGTTAACCATCGTTGGAATCAAGGTCAAAGTAACTGCTTGTTCATCGCCGATATAGACGATGCACTCTACTTTGATCTTGGCACTATCATTAAATTTAGTATGGCAAACTGCAGCAGTGTCTTTGCCTTCATAGCGCGAACCGCGCAGCTCTGATGCGCCGCCTTTGTAATTACTTTCCATCACGCCCTTGATCATCTGTGCTCCATCAAACAAAATGAGTACGCTCAAGTCCTGGATCAAATCTTCATCCAGCTCAGCACGGCCAGTAATGCTTATATCGTGTGAAGCGCCTTTGAGTTTATAGGTCTGGGAATCCGGCAACTTGTTATTCATGTTCATTGCGCAAGCTGACATAAAAATAGCCAAAAGTGCGATTAACTTCCTCATGACGACTCCCAAGATTAAGAATTAATCCGATTTATTAATAGGTTATCGTTGCAGTAATGCTATCCAAATAAATCCCCGCAACTACAGCTTGCCGCGCCGGGATCTGCACATAGACCGGGTAGGACTTAAGAACCACACCAGTGCCCATCGAATAACTATCGCTTACCATTGCAGTACCCGAGCTGCCATTACCCCAGATAATGCTGTACGCAGGATCGGTATATAAGTTATAGACCAGCGAATTCGTCACCAGAAAACGCATATTGCGCGCCAGATAATTATTACTAATACCTTGGCTAAGTTGTATCTGATACGCCACTCCAACAGTGCCGAGGCCAATATTGGTACAGGTAACACTGATACTCCCCAGACCCGGCCTTGGTGCCGAATCGACAGGGTCATAAATGATAATGGGACCGATAGAAGTCGCTAAACATGTGGCATCTGCCTGAGCATCGGAGAAAAAAGCCAGTCCGGCAAGCAGTACCAAGCATCGAACTAAAAAGCATGAGTTTCTCATGATTACTGGCACACAAACTCCCCCAGATCTGGCAAAGGGTCATCTGTTTGCGGGTAAGTAATATCTAACTCACAAATCTGATCCTGCCAATGACCCTTGATATGATTATTTTCTTTGAGGTGCTTGAGGAAGAGCATGCCATCGTCTGAAACGATAAACGGGCTACTACTATCATTCACTTCAAACAAAGCACCAGCAGGTACAGGTGTCTGGTCTTTCTGCAGTACATGCAAAGTTGCAGCTTTTTCTTTATCAATAGGAAATTTTACATAGGCACCACTACGATAATAAGGAACGGCATTGACTTCAGCAGATTCCAATTGTGAATCGAAGGGGATATCCGTAGGGTCTATCGTGATCATGTTCGACTGATAAGAACGCAAGTTAGGAATAGCCCTCAGGCCATTGCTATTCGTCTTACCTATTAGCTGGTTCTCGGCATAGACTTTCACATTGGGATAGCCGCTTACATCGACCACGCCAAAGGCATCGCCGATGCGGCGAGTCATCAATACATTACCTCTGGAAAGAATCACGCCACCACTGACAGTTCCGCGATAGGCATTTTCCCCTCGCGTCTGTGCGGCCTCGATTGAATACGTGCCAATATCGTTCTGCGCACTTAACCCTGCCTGTAATTGATTTAAATCGCCCTGCCCTGCCAGTACACGATAACCGACACCATCACCCACTGGCAGGCTACGTTGCACTTGCACTGTTTTTTCTTCATAGCCGCGGCTACGATTCACCATAGCGGTAGCACTTGTTCTTTCATCAATCGCCTTAATGAGGTTAATACTCAATGTATAACCTCGGTTATCCTCCATGTTTTTAAATGCATTCACATTTAGAAACCAGCTATCAAAAACTGTTTTGCTGTAATTCAGGTTCAGTAACTTGGCTGAAGGCAACTCTCGATTTTCCTGGTCAATATAATTGGCACCAAATGAACCAAACCGAGGGTGATTCCATGCAACAAACATCGTATTCATTCTTGATGGAGCAGAAATGGAGTCTGGCAGACCAAGCTGGCTAAAGCCTTTATTAGCCAACTGCGTACGTACCCCATAGCTCCAGCCTACGGCCTGTCGCTCAAAACCTGCCGAGACTAATTGGCCAGCACCACGGTCTTGATCCGTACTCAGAGCGACAGTGGTATCGACGATGCCGACCCGAGGGATAAGCCACACACTAGCCGCACTTGCTGTCTGTTGTTGGGCTTTCACCTCTCCGTGTGCTTCTATAGTTAGGTTATCGCTCCAGCCATATCGCTGTGTGGCAGAAGCAAAAAAATCACGGTAATCATTACTCACTAAACCGTAGCCAAAACGCTCAAAACCAGCCTCATAAGAATAATCATTCAGTCCTTTTCTTAAAACACTGCGGCTGGCGTAATAAGGCTGTGTAATCAATTGTTCTCGCCCAAAAAGATCGCGCACAACAAGCCTAGCCTCGCCACTGCCAGTTAAAAGCGGTAGGTTGTTGATAGAGAATGGCCCAGGCGCAACCTGCTGACTAAATGTCTTGATGTTATTGATGTAAAGATCGACTGTTGATGGCAAAGCAGCGCTGCCATTAAGCCCAAATTGGGGGAAACTAATAAAATTGGGTTGCGTGGCAAAATTCGTACTGAATTGAATGCCGCCAAACCGGATAGGCCGCCCCACACTGCCGCCACGATTGATAGAATCACCATAGCGCCAGCTGGCAAGGTTTTCTGGTTGATCCACCGTCCAATTCGAGTCCAGGCGAATCAACTTCTCTTGCCCATTAAAACTATTTGCCAGCATGCTCGAAATGCCAACGCCATAATGATTAAAAACGCCCAGTTCAAACCTGCCATCAAACTGTGAGCCAACATTGTCTTTTTGCGCAAATAAATCGTAATTCAGAAAGGCCCCTCGCTCTAATTGCGGTGGAAACTTAACTGACTTTCTGCCTTCGATCTGTGTCGTATTGAAAGTAGCGGCTGGCAACGTCATTTTGACTTCCCCTCGTTGTTCATCTACTTCCAGATTAGTCTGCTGCAATTGGCTAATAGGCACGAAATAATCGCCCTCATATTCAATAGCCTGCACATTCGGTGGTACTACAACGCGCGATTGCTTGAGAAAGGTACGCGAAGCCAACAGATAGCCACTCTCCGTCCTCAAGAAAACGACTGTTTCCTGCTGCGCCTGGTGATTAATATTGGCTTCATAGGCGACCTCCTGAAACAAGGTTTTTGCCATGCGTAAGTGTGGTCTTGGGAGCGCCTTTGTCGAATCCCCTACATCTGGTATAGAGATAACAAAAATCTCTTCGGCACGGCCAAGCTCAATCGAAAGCATCACCAATAACAAACAACCCAATAACCAACAACTAGGGCCGCTCCAGTGCAACTTTCTCACGGAGTTCCCCATTATCCGTTTTGGCTACAACAGTAAGGCTAGCCCCCAGAGTGTCGATCGCATCGATATCAAAGACCCATTGACGCTCATTTTCCGGCAATACATAAGCCATTTGTGTTTGCTTAATGACATGCCCGCTTGTATTTTCCAATTGAAAAGATGTCACCTGAATATGGCTATCACCTTCATTTTTGAGGGCAACGGCTAGCTTCTTCTCATCTAGCTTTTTTGCCTCCCAGATCAGCTTTTGTTCTGGTTTGTTTGCTGGATTAATAAATACCGGCAAACTAAACCCGAGCAACACTCTGACGCCTTGTTGTGTCGGGTCCGGATTTACCTGATCGGCAACCTCGCGCAACACCAGGCGATAAGTGATTTCTTTTTGGTCCGGGGGTTTGATACGGACCAATGCCCGCAATATTTGGTCACCGCCAGCCTTTACAGTAAAGACTGGTGGACTAACAAGCACATCGCGAGATGGCTCTAGAACATCCTGTCCATTTTGCTGGGTCCAGCGAAATATTTGCGCCTGCACCAGACTAGGGGAATCCCCACGGTTTTTTATCGTAATCGTTGTGGAGGTTAGTTTGGTAGAGAACTCGATCCGCAATGGCGATATCTGCAATGCCGTACCACTAGTGGCAGAACCAGAAAGCAGGACGAAAGCACCCCACACAGTGGCAACAGCCACTATTCTTGACGCGCGCTGCATGTTTAATACGTCAGGGTAACGGTAATACTGTCAGTATAGGCACCAGCGTTTGGGCTTTGGCCAGCGGGGATTAATCCATAGACAGTATTGTTAACACTTCCAAGCAAACCCGTGCCGGTCACCTGCCCCGTACCTGCCGTGCCATCGCCCCATACTGTGGTATGTGCGACAGTGGTATAGACGGAGTAGTTAAGCGTCGATGCGCCGAATGTCATTTTGCGCGAGGCAAAAGTAGCACCAGTGCCTGCGCCAACATTCATTGACAGCGTATAGCTCGAAGCACCAGTGCAAACAGTAGTAGTGGTACTCGTTGCTGCAAGGGGCGTTGCGGAGTTAGGGTCGTAATTACCAAAAACCAGAGGAGTCGCGGTAACCAGACAACTTGTAAGAACCGTTGCTGTGACGGCCATGGTAGTGGTCGCGGTAGCAGCGTTAACTTGCGTAGAAGATAAGAACAGGATACTGCTTAAAACGATTATTTTTAGTTTTTTTTCCATTTTGCTTCACCTCAAATTGAATTAAATTTAAAGGCATGCAATCTGGTCGTTGTCGTATCAGGAGTGACCTGAAAATACGTGACGGCATCGGCTAGAAAGTATGTTTATTTCATGTCTGTACGTTTCCTTAAAATATGCATCTTGTTACAAGATGTAACAAGATGCTGAAATAGTGAACTTCATATAAAAGATTTGCAAGAATTTTTTATATCAATCAAGGCAATGCATAACTTTAAATAACCAATAAGTAACCATTGATTATTTAAAGTCATTTATTAGAGTTACTGCAAATAGTTTACGGCGACTACTGCGCCATGTCCTACATCAATATCAGCCTAGACCTATATTGATTCCTGCACGACAAATCATAATTGAATCACTCTTCTAAAAAATCAGGGAGATTAATCAAAATATGAATTCTCGTGAAAGGAATCACTATGTCATTAACAACAATTTTACTGATAGTACTTGTACTGGCTCTATTCGGCGCTATTCCAGCATGGCCTCATAGCAGGGGTTGGGGTTATGGGCCAAGTGGTGGTCTTGGCCTTGTCGTTTTGATCTTGCTCATCTTGCTGCTAACTGGGCATATTTAAACGCTAAAAAATACCGACCACCTTGCCATCTGCATCAATATCAATGCGGGTGGCACAGGGCTCTTTAGGCAAGCCTGGCATGGTGACCATGTCGTCACATATCATCACTATGAATTCAGCACCTGCGCACAAGCGCACCTGCTGAATGGTCACAATGTGGCCTTTAGGCGCGCCTCTCAGGGCTGGGTCTGATGAAAATGATGACTGCGTTTTAGCGATACAAATCGGGTAATGTCCATAGCCATCGGCTTGCAGCTTTTCTATTTGGGTTTTGATTTTACGTGAGGCTGCAATATCTGCTGCGCCGTAAATTTGCATAGCAACTTTACGCATTTTTTCCCACAAAGCATCTGCATCGTCATACACATATTTAAGCTTGCTGGTATTTGTTTCAATTTGCTTAACCACTTCATTCGCCAAGCACTCAGCACCCGCTCCGCCTGAAGCCCAATGTTCAGCCAGCACAACATTCACTCCCAAACTCGCCATGCGCTCGCTGACTACGGCAAACTCAGCTTCAGTGTCTGTGGTAAAGCGATTGATAGAAACAATACAAGGCAAGCCGTAATGCTGGGTGATATTTTCTACATGTTTTTCCAGATTCACCAAGCCGGCATTTAGCGCAACTAAGTTCTCTTGTGAGCAATCTTTCACGTCAACGCCACCGTGATATTTGAGCGCACGTATCGTCGCCACAATCACGCAGGCATCTGGTCTCAGGCCAGTTTTTCTACATTTGATATCAATGAATTTCTCAGCACCCAAGTCTGCACCAAAGCCTGCCTCGGTCACTACATAATCCGCGAGTTTTAATGCAAGACGCGTTGCAATCACTGAATTGCAGCCATGCGCAATATTGGCAAATGGGCCGCCATGGATGAATGCAGGAGTGTGTTCTAGTGTTTGCACAAGATTAGGTTTGAGCGCATTTTTCAATAACACCGTCATCGCGCCATCAGCGTTAAGATCACGCGCAGTGATAGGTTGACCTGCAAAACTGTAGCCTATGACAATATTGCCCAAGCGCTGCTTGAGGTCATTCAGGTTCTCTGCCAGGCAGAAAATCGCCATGACTTCAGAGGCCACAACGATGTCAAAACCGTCCTCCCTCGTCTGCCCATTAGCCTTGCCACCGAGGCCAATCACCACTTGTCGCAACGCGCGATCATTCAGCTCCATCACGCGCTTCCAACTGACTTGGGATGGGTCTATGCCAAGCGCATTGCCTTGGTGAATGTGGTTATCAACCATTGAGGAAAGCAGGTTGTGGGCAAAGGCAATCGCAGAAAAATCACCCGTAAAATGCAGGTTAATGTCTTCCATCGGCACCACTTGCGCATACCCACCACCTGCAGCACCGCCTTTGGAGCCGAACACAGGGCCCATACAAGGCTCACGCAGGCAAATCATGGCTTGTTTGCCTATGCGATTCAGCGCATCGCCCAAACCAACTGTTGTCGTGGTTTTTCCTTCACCAGCAGGTGTCGGGCTGATGGCAGTCACCAGAATCAGCTTGCCGTCTGGTCTGCTAGAAATCTCGGTTTGCTGCGCTGTGCTCAAACTGGCCATATCAAGCTTGGCCTTGTAATGCCCATATTGCTCAACTACATCCGCTGGCAAACCAAGTGATGCTGCAATCTCAGTGATTTTCTTCATCTGGGCTTGCTGGGCAATTTCAATGTCGCTGGGCATAAGCTTCCTTGAGGGCGTGCAATGTATTTTCAATTCGATTATAAAAGACTGTCTGCACTCTATGCCGACTAATTCACGTTTCAATGTAAAATATGTCTATCTACTATTTACCCGTTGAGAGCATTAATGTCCAACCACACAACTCCTGCGCAAAAAGCGCTTACGCTGGCCGAGGCACTGCCTTATATCAAGCGTTTTTTTGATAAAACCATCGTGATTAAATACGGCGGCAATGCGATGACAGACCCTTACCTGAAAGAATGTTTCGCCAGCGACGTGGTGCTGCTTAAACTCGTCGGCATGAACCCAGTTGTGGTTCACGGCGGAGGTCCACAAATCAATGAAATGCTGGATAAACTCGGCAAAAAAGGCGAGTTTATCCAAGGCATGCGGGTCACAGACGATGAGACCATGGACATTGTAGAAATGGTGCTTGGCGGTCATGTAAATAAGGAAATCGTCAACCTGATTAACCGCCATGGCGGCAAAGCGGTAGGTTTAACAGGGCAAGATGGCAATTTGATTCATGCAGAAAAACTGCTGATGGCTAACAAAGACAAGCCTGAAGAAATGATTGATATCGGCATGGTGGGTGACATTGTCGGTATCGATCCAAGCATTATCAGCTTTCTTGATAGCGGTGATTTCATTCCCGTCATCGCCCCTATAGGCGTAGGCCCAGATGGTGAAACTTATAACATTAATGCTGATGTAGTCGCTGGCAAACTGGCAGAAATCCTTGGTGCAGAAAAACTCATTCTCCTGACTAATACCCCAGGTGTGCTGGATAAAAACGGCGTACTGTTAACTGGCCTTACCCCCAAGCAGATTGATGAGTTGGTTGAAGATGGCACCCTCTCTGGCGGCATGTTACCTAAGATAAGCTCCGCGCTTGATGCTGCGCGTAGTGGCGTCAAATCTGTCCATATTATTGATGGTCGGGTTGAGCATGCGCTGTTACTAGAAGTATTGACGGATGAGGGCGTGGGCACGCTGATTAAGGCAAAGTAATTGAGCAACCGTGATAGTGCATCACGCGTCTGGATTTTCGATCTGGACGACACCCTGCACGACGCCAGCAGCCATATATTCCCCGTGATGAATCGTGCCATGACGCAGTACATCATGGATACACTGGACATGGATGAAACTACAGCCCATCAACTCAGGCAGCACTATTGGCGGGTATATGGTGCCACGATGAAGGGGCTGATGCGCCATCATGGTGTAAAACCTGCACACTTCTTGCTGACAACGCATGACGTGCTCGACCTACCAAACATGGTGTTGCAAAACAAAGGCTTGCAGGAATCAATCTTGCGGTTGCCTGGGCGCAAAGTGATCTTCACCAATGCGCCTAGGAAATATGCGTTAGCCGTTCTGGAATTGCTCGGTATAGGGCATCTGTTTGAAATCGTGTTCAGCGTGGAATCAACGCGCTATCACCCCAAGCCTTCAATCCGCGGTTTTCGGCAGTTGCTGAAAAAAATCAAGGCAAACCCAGCAGATTGCGTGATGCTTGAGGACAATGCGCCAGCGCTGATGACTGCAAAACGCATGGGCATGAAGACCATACACATCACAAAAAAACTGCATAAACCAGTGTATGTAGATGCCAGAATTGGCAATGTTCTGGCATTATCAAGACTTAAAATATAAACGCTTTAACATTCAAAAAAAGCTTAATTCAAAGGAACCAGCATGGCCGGGGAACGTAAACAACAAATACTTGAAACACTCGCCAAGATGCTCGAAGCACCCAAACGCGAAAAAATCACCACCGCATCCCTCGCAGCAAAGCTCGATGTAAGCGAGGCAGCCCTATACCGCCACTTTGCAAGCAAAGCGCAAATGTTTGAAGGCCTGATTGAGTTTATTGAACAATCCATTTTCGGCCTCATCAACAAAATCAGCACTGAAGAAACAGATGGCCTGAAGCAGATTCAGCGCACTATCTCCGTACTGCTTTTGTTTGCAGAAAAGAACCCTGGTATGACGCGAGTACTGATAGGTGACGCCTTGGTAAATGAAGAAGACAGACTGCAAGTGCGTATCAACCAACTCTATGACCGTCTGGAATCCACCATCAAACAAAGCCTGCGCATCGCCGAAACCCAAACAGGCAAAAAACTCGAACCAGAAGCGCAAGCAAACTTGCTGATCTGTTTTGTCATTGGCCGCTGGCAGCAATTCGCCAAGAGCGGGTTTAAACGCAAACCCATGGAACTCATACAACAGCAACTACCGATTCTGCTGAATTTTTAAGCTTCACAGGACAAAAACTTAAATGTGCTAATAGGAGGTTTTCAATGAAAATCAAATATTTTGAGGATACCGATACGCTACACATCAAATTCAATGATGAATTGATCTCCGTCAGCATCAACCTAGATGAACACATGCAAATTGATCTGGATGGCGAGGGCAGCGTTTGCAAAATCACGCTACAGCATGCAAGTCAAAGAACGGATATATCAGAATATTCGTTTGAGAAGATAACCGACTGATCCATTAATCCCATTAAAATAAAAAGGGCTGCCAATGGCAGCCCTTTTTGATAGCGTCTATATCTTAATGGCGGTCATGACCTCTACCTGGACCATCATCATGTCCACGACCATGCTTATCACCATGGTCGTCACGATCATAACGTCTGCCATCATCGCCACGCTCATGGTATTCACGATAACGTGGTGCATAGGTGTTGTTGTACCAATCATCTCTTACAAAATACACTGGGCGGCCACATGCCTCATAACGGCCACAATATTTACGCCAGTTTTTAGCATGACCAGGTGGCACATGCAGGTAGAGTGGTTCGTACTGTACTTGGGCTGGCTGGATGATCACTGGTTGCGGATAAAGAACACGTGGCGCAGGGTAGCTATCACCAATTTCAATCTGTCCAAAAAAACCTGGTTGTCCAACGCTGACGGATACGCCTGCATTGGCATTGGCGGCAAGTAACAAACCAGCTAGTAAAAACGTGATACGTTTCATGATGTGCTTCTTTCTCAAATTATTAGTTTCAAACCTGACCATCATTAAAATAAAGTCCAATCAGGATTTGTGAGCAGATATTAGAGTATGTAATGACGCGGGCTTATCCGCTAGCTGCTGAAAGCGATGTCAGAATTATCTGACACAAAAGATTAATTCAGAGGTGTTCTGTCTTTAAGCGCTTGTAGCCTTGCATCAAACACTGCCGCCTTGATTTTCTCTGGCTCTGTTTGCGTCTTGGCAACAGCACCTGCATCCACCTGCATCACCACATTCAACGCTTGGGATAGCGTTTCAGCCTCTGGTATTGCTGCCTGTTCAAATCCAGTACGTCCACGCGAATCACATTCACAGGCACGCAAAAAATCATTGAACCTGACTGGTTGGCGGATTGCATCCAACTCGACTAAAAAGGTCAGCAAAGTTGTAGGGCGCATCTCATGCACTTGGTGCATTTTGCCGTGAAACTTAGCGACAATATGCGCGAGTTCTTTGCAGTCATTCGGCACGCGCAAGCGTTGGCTTAATTCTTTGAGCAGTTTGACGCTACGCTCTTCGTGCCCAATATGGCGTGGCAACACATGGGCTAGCGTGGTGCCTTTGCCGAGATCATGCGTGAGCCCAGCAAAGCGCACTGGTAGTGAATAATTTTGCGAGGCCGCGTAATCAATCACCATCATCACATGCACACCTGTATCAATTTCTGGGTGATGCAGTGCAGGTTGAGGTACGCCCCACAGGCGATCCACTTCGGGCATGATTTTCTTGAGTGCGCCGCATTCACGCAACACAGCAAACATGCGGCTAGGTTTCGCTTCCATCAAGCCTTTAGCCAGCTCTTGCCAGACGCGCTCTGCGACCAAGGCATCTACTTCGCCATCTTGCACCATCTGCTGCATCAGCTGCATGGTTTCAGGCGCAACGGTGAACTCGGTAAATCTGGCGGCAAAACGGGCAATCCGCAGGATACGCACGGGGTCTTCAATGAAAGCATCGCTGACATGGCGCAATACTTTGGCTTGAACATCGGCAACGCCATTGTGTGGGTCTATCAGATGACCAGCACTATCTTTGGCAATAGCGTTAATCGTGAGGTCGCGCCGCGCTAAATCTTCTTCCAGGGTCACATCGGGCGAAGCATACACCTGAAACCCCTTATAGCCTTTAGCGGTCTTGCGCTCAGTGCGGGCAAGGGCATATTCTTCGTGCGTTTGGGGGTGTAGGAATACGGGGAAATCTTTACCTACAGGGCGATAGCCAGCCGCTTCCATTTCTGCGGGTGTACTACCGACAACGACATAATCATGGTCTTTGACTGCCAAGCCGAGCAACTCATCACGCACTGCGCCGCCAACAACAAAGGTCTTCATTTTGCTTTATCCGCCGGATTATCTACCAGCGAGGCCACGAAACTTGTTGTAAGCATTGCGTGGATTATCGTTAGCCAGGTAGTCAGGAACGATGGCTTCAAGCGCGGTTGGCTGAAAACCAAACACCTTGGGGAATTCACCATTCACCACGCTATCAACCTCCATCGAGTAGATGTTATCGCGCGTCATTAGCTTGATTGGCATTTTCTCCAACGCATAGGCTTGCAGGTAAGAGAGCTTGTCGTTGAGGCCAACAATCTTGCGTTTTTTACCGAGCAAAAAGACCACGAATTGCACCAACTCTTTAAGGCTGTAAATACGGGGGCCGCCTAAATCGTATTGCTTGCCATAGGTATCAATATTTTCAAGGCTGCTCACAAATGCCTGCGCCACATCTTCAACCCAAATCGGCTGAAACTTGGCATCTGGCTTGGCCAGAGCAATCACTGGCATCAGTTTCGCAAGCTTGGCAAATAGATTGATAAAACCATCACCACGACCAAAAATCACGGAAGGATTAAAGACCGTGACTTTGGTTTCCCCTTGGTGCGCAATCAGCGCTACTTCAGCTGCGCCTTTTGAACGCAAATAAGCGCTAGGCGCATCCACACTGGCTTGCAGGGCACTCATGTGCAAGAAGCGACATACGCCTAAACGCTCACATATGCCAAGCAGACGAATCGGCAAATCAGTATGCATGGTCTTGAAAGTGAGCTTTTTATTTTCATGCAGAATGCCGATGAGGTTAATCACGGCATCGCTACCCGCTACTTGTTGCGCTAACGCTGCATCGTTCATCACATCACATTCAATGACTTGCACATAAGGCAGCAGAATAAGGTGTTTGCTAGCCTCACGACGGCGCGTGAGCACTTTAACGTTGTAACCTGCGGCACTCAACCTATGCACTAGCGCGCTGCCGACAAAGCCTGAACCACCCAATACACAAATCTCTTTAATACGCATATTTACCCTGGCCAATTATCTTAATTTGGTTTTCTTAATTTTGGTTCTTGATAAAACTTTTTACTATTATATGCAGTTTTGTCTTAGTTGATGGAGTTGAGCTATCACACTGCGACTATTGCTCAACCTCATCCACCGTCAACGTGCCGCCCGTGCCAGCAATCACGCCTAACCTTTGTTTCAGCGTTTGCACTTTGGTGCCTAAACGCTGCGCGTAAAAATAGGCGTTGCCCATCACTTTTTGCACATAGTTACGCGTTTCGCTGAACGGGATGGTTTCTGCATAAATTGCACCTTCCATCGGCTTTTCATCTGCCCATCGTTTGGCGCGGCTAGGGCCTGCGTTATAGGCAGCGGTTGCCATCAAGGTCTGGTCGCCCATTGAATCCAGCACATAGCGCATGTAATAAGTACCCATCTGGATATTGGTATCCATCTCATGAATCATGCTGTTGTTATATGTACTCCAGCCTAGGCGCTTGGCAATCCAGTTAGCAGTGGCAGGCATCAACTGCATTAAACCAGAGGCGCCAACCCCAGATTTTGCATAATGCATGAAACGGCTTTCTTGCCGCGTTAAGCCGTAAATCCAGGCCTCATCCAATGACTGGTCTTTGGCTGAACTGCGTACTTTATCCAGATAAGGCGTGGGGTAACGCAAGGCATAATCATGCACAAAGTTGGTCTTGTCGGCAGTATTGATGCCTAGATCGTACCAGCCTTGGCGGATAGCCAATTCAGCTGCGGCGATTTTCTGTCGGTCATCAAAATCACGTGTGGCTTGTTGCCACTCGATTTTCGCCTCCCAGCGCATGTCGAATTTTTGTAGTTCCATCGCACGTTGAATGCCAGCCATACTGGCGACCGTTTTGACTTCATCCTCTGAAGCCTTGTAGCTGATTGGAAGGCCGGTCATCACATCACCTAGCTCTTCCATTGCCAAAACACCGTAGTAACTTGGCTCTCTGGATAAGGGCACCAGGATAATATTGGCGGCTGGTATTTCTTTTTTCTCTTTAAGTGCGCGTGCTTTCCAGTAACGCCAGGCTGACTCGTCCTGCTGGCTTTGAGACATGTCCGCGACGGTTTCCAGTACAGCACTCCAGTTTTTAACACGTAAAGCACTGCGCGCTTTCCATGCCATTTGTTCTGGATCCAACGTGCCTTTTTGCGCACGACCTAGCCACTCGTAAGCGCCTGGGTCATGCCTACGGGCCGCATGCAAGCCAAACCTGCCCCAGAAGTAACTGCGCTCTTCTGGCTCAAAGTTGGCTTGCAGCTTTTGCCACATATCAAGCGCAATGGTCGGCTGGCTACGCGCAAGTTTATCCAGTGCATACAGATTCAATTCACGCCCATAACGCGTTTTGTAACTGCCCGATTTCTTCTCAATAAATTTCTGTGGATTTTTGACCACGCCGTCTATCAATTTAATATCTGCAGCATCAATTCCAGGCGCACGTAATGCAATCGAACTAGCCAACGGTGTTTTATCAGCTTGCATGGCAAGACGAAACCTTGCCCACAGTTCGTCTGCCGTCAACACCTTAGCTGCCTGCATGCGATCAAACAAGCTCGCGCAGTTGCCCGGCTGTTCTGCTGCGTTGCGCCAGATTGTTAGACCTTTGGTCAAGGCGGAGGCATCTCCATTTTGCGCCTGATAATCCAACGCATAACAAGTGACCGCAGCATCATCGCGCTGAAAATTAGGGTACTCAGCCGAGAATGTCTGCCAATCGCCACGTTTGGCAAGGATCTTCAGCCACTCGCCGCGCAGTCTGTCAGCAAAAGGCAGGTCGGCATATTTAGTCAGAAATGCCTGCACCGTTTGGTTATCTGCAGTATTAAGGCGTAACAATATCAACCAGTAATCGGCATAGGGCGCCAAAATATAGCCTTGTGCCTGCATTTGTTGAGCGTAGTTGGATAAAGCAAAGTCGTTTCTGGTCTTGTAAGCATCTCGGGCATTATTGAACATGTCGTCAGTATCCATTGCACGCGCAGGTGCAATGGATACTAGAAATAATATGAAAAGCGCTGACAAGAATTGCATTGATGACCTATGAAACATGCATGGATATGGGTTCAGACAAGGTTTAAACAGCATCATTCTGAAACAAAATTAAAAAAGAATAATGCGCCCCATGGCGATGACTAATAGTGTGATTGCAATCAGCACCAGCGTGAATTTGATGAGCTGCCATGAAAAACGCAAGTAGCGTTTATCGCCAGTCAATAAGTAAATACCAAAAGAAATTGCGACTGAGATAACGCCTAAAATACCCAATAATCTCAGTATCAGCATAGGCTGTTAGAACGCAATCATTAAGCGTAATGTAAGACTGGCGCTACGCCAATCGGGCTTTGGAAACCACTAGGTGCCTCTTCAAAACGATCAAACGTGGCATATTCCCAAGCACTCTCATCGGCTAACAAAGTACGTAGCAATTGGTTATTGAGCGCATGGCCAGACTTGTAAGCCGTGAATGCGCCAATCAGCGGATGGCCTAGTACGTATAAATCGCCAATTGCATCTAATACCTTATGCTTTGCGAATTCGTCGTCATAGCGTAAGCCATCAGTATTCAGGATACGGTATTCATCCAGCACAATCGCATTGTCTAGACTGCCGCCACGGGCAAGACCCATGGAACGCAAGGCTTCAACCTCATGCATAAAGCCAAAAGTGCGTGCGCGGCTGACTTCTTTAATATAAGAGTTATCAGCAAAGTCGATTTTCACGTTTTGCCCTGAATGCTCAAATACTGGGTGGTCAAAATCAATCGTGAAATCAATCTTGAACCCAAAATAAGGCTCGAAGCGCACCCATTTATCACCGTCATGCACTTCTACCGTTTTCTTGATGCGGATAAATTTCTTGGGCACAGGTTGCTCGATAATGCCTGCTTGTTGTAGCAGGAACACGAACGGGCCAGAACTGCCATCCATAATGGGCACTTCACCCGCACTTAATTCAATATACACATTATCAATGCCTAAACCAGCAAATGCAGACATGAGATGCTCAACTGTCGCAACCCGAACCTCGTTGTGTACCAAGGCAGAACACAAGCGAGTGTCGGTGACATAGTGAGGCGCGACTTTGATTTCCGCTGAACCGGGCAGATCGGTTCGGCGAAATACAATGCCGGTATCAGGCGCAGCGGGACGCAAGGTCAGTTCAACCTTGTCACCTGTGTGCAGCCCAACGCCAGTGGCGCGGATCAGATTTTTAAGTGTTCTCTGTTTGAGCACTGTTTTCTCTTTTCTTCTATTTCTTGAGCTTAATCGACTGCTAAGCCAAGAAATAATCTCACTATATTGTTACGAAATGATAGCACATATGCAGCATTTACTGGCACAAAGGCAATGATTTCTCTTTTATAACAAGCACATACAAGCTAACAATTTAGCTACTTAATCAGCCTGCTTACGCAAGAATGCTGGGATGTCATACTCTTCGACCCCTTGCATCTTCATGGCTTCAACCTGTGAACGGCGGCCATTTGAGCTGAATACAGCAGGTGCTTCATCTTCTACTACACCGCTATAAATTGGCTGATTAGTTGTACCGTCACGCACTTGTGTCATCACGCGCAACTCTGGTTTTTGCTGGCGGCGTGCCATCGCAGCATTCAAGCCTGTCGCTACCATCGTCACACGTAAGCCATCACCTATTGATTCATCAAACACGTTACCAACAATCACCGTTGCATCTTCAGCGGTGAACGCTTTGATGGTGTTCATCACATCGTAGTATTCCTTCATCTTGAAAGAACTGCTGGCGGTGATGTTCACTAGAACGCCGCGCGCATTGGCCAGGTTGACATCTTCCAGCAAGGGGCTGGCAACGGCTTGTTCTGCTGCGATAATCGCACGATTAGGGCCTGTAGCCATTGCTGAACCCATCATCGCCATGCCCATTTCAGACATTACGGTGCGTACGTCAGCAAAGTCGACGTTGACCATGCCCGGGCAATTGATGATCTCGGCAATACCAGCAACCGCATTGTGCAAGACATCATTTGCTGCTTCGAACGCTGCGAGGAAAGGCACATCTTCGCCCAATACTTCCATCAGCTTTTCGTTAGGGATAACAATCAGAGAGTCAACATGGCGAGAAAGTTCTTCCAGGCCTTCTTGCGCAATCTTGGTACGCTTGCCTTCAAAAGCAAATGGCTTGGTCACTACCGCTACCGTCAAAATGCCCATTTCCTTCGCAACCTCAGCAATGATAGGCGCAGCGCCTGTACCAGTGCCGCCGCCCATACCTGCAGCGATGAACAACATGTCGGCGCCATCGATGATTTCAGCGATACGGTCGCGGTCTTCAAGCGCAGCATCGCGGCCCACTTGTGGACGTGCACCAGCGCCTAAGCCTTTAGTAATGTCAGTGCCAATCTGCAAAATGGTCTTGGCCTGGCTCTTTTTAAGCGCTTGCATATCGGTATTGGCGCAAATGAACTCCACACCACCGACCGCCTTTTCGATCATGTGGGCAACTGCGTTACCACCGCAACCACCAACACCAATCACTTTAATTACCGCCTCTTGCGAGTCTCTATCCATAATCTCAAACATTGTATTTCTCCTTGGTTTAACTAATTAATTGCTTCTGCCTGACTACTTTTCTGCCACTACATTTACTACTGCCTACTACTAAAAATTACCCTGAAACCAGCTCTTCATCTTGCTGAATATCTGGCCAAACGAATTCGAGTCCATCTGCCCTAACAATTGCCGTTCCACCTGCGCCTTGCCCATCAATACGAGGCCGACACCTGTTGCGTAACGTGGATTACCCACGACTTCAGATAAGCCGCCCACATAACGTGGCATACCCAAACGAACTGGCATGTGGAATATCTCTTCACCCAGCTCGACCATGCCGCGCATCATGGAGGAACCGCCTGTAATGACGATGCCAGAAGCGATCATTTCTTCCATACCGCTACGTCTAAGCTCACCCAACACAAACTCATAAAGCTCAACCACACGCGGCTCGATCACCTCAGCCAGCGTTTGCAGCGAGAGTTGTCGCGCCTCACGGCCATCAACACCTGGCACTTCAACTACTTCGCGTGCATCGGATAACTGGCGCAGTGCGCAGCCATACTTAATCTTGATTTCTTCAGCGGACTGGGTTGGCGTACGGAAAGCCACAGCCACATCGTTGGTGATCTGGTCACCCGCGATCGGCACCACTGCGGTATGGCGTATTGCGCCCTGCTTGAAGACCGCAATATCAGTCGTACCACCACCGATATCCACTAAACAAACACCCAGCTCTTTTTCGTCTTCCGTCAGCACTGCGGTACTTGATGCAAGAGGCTGGAGAATCAAATCACTGACTTCCAACCCACAACGCTTGATGCATTTGACGATGTTCTGCGCTGCCGCAACTGCGCCCGTGACGATATGCACTTTCACTTCGAGTTTCATACCGCTCATGCCGTAAGGCTCGCGCACATCTTCCTGGCCATCGATGATGAATTCCTGCGTGAGGATATGCAGAATCTGCTGGTCGGAAGGCAATGCAATCGCTCTCGCGGTTTCGATCACACGCTCGACATCAGCCTGCGTCACTTCAGCATCCTTGATCTTGACCATGCCATGCGAATTCAGGCTTTTGATGTGGCTGCCTGCAATGCCTGTAAACACGGTGCTGATTTTGCAATCTGCCATCAGCTCGGCTTCCTCCAGCGCGCGTTGTATAGCTTGCACAGTGGAATCGATATTAATCACCACGCCCTTTTTCAAGCCGCGTGAAGCGTGCTGTCCCAAGCCAATCACCTTCAGGCTACCGTCCAGCTGCAACTCAGCAACAATGGCAACAATCTTGGAGGTGCCTATATCTAGGCCAACAATCAGATTTTTATCATCCCTAATTTTGCTCATTCAGCGCTCCAGTGTGCTTTGGTCATCTCTAGTTTTCCCATCATTTCCCCTTTGCCTGCTTTCAGGCCTATTGCTTTATATTCAGTCATGCGGCACCCCCTTTACCCGTAGCAGGCACGTTATTGCCTGATGCTGGCTTGCGTACTGAAAACCCGTTGGGATAGCGTAAATCAGCGTAGCGAACCGTATTGCCCAAAGGCGCAATCGCATTGGCATACACGCTGACAAACTTGTTCAGCCTTGCATCCATCTCTTCACGCCCCAACTCGATCACCATGTCTTTATCTGTCTTAATCTCCCAAGCACGGCGCGGCGTGAGCGCAAGCTCGGCTACTTTCATGCCCGTAGGTGCCAGCAACTTACTGTATTCGCTGTAATGCTCAGCCACTTCACGCACACCATCGCCTGGGCCGTAGAACACAGGTAAATCGCTATCCGAAGCCGCTTGAAACAACTCGCCATAAGTATTCACCAGGGCAATATTTCCCCAACGCGCCAATTCCTGATGTTCTTCTACTACTACTTCCAACCTGTCTGGCCAGCGGCGACGAACGCTGACATTCCGCGCCCACGGCAGTTTTTCAAAAGCATCACGCGCATGGCGTAAATCAAGTGTGAAAAAATTACCTTGCAGATGCTGCGTCACAATCAACTTCAACTGCTCGCGTGTCACATGCTTGAGCTGGCCATCCACATGCACTTCGCGCAGCGGAAATATAGGCAGATGCACCACTACATACAGCGTGCCGTACAACATAAGCACGGTTGCCAACGCAAACAGGAAGTTGGCAATCCAGTTCAGGATTTGTGGTTTATCCCACACGAGCCAACTCCAGAATACTCAGTACCAGTTGATCAAAACTCAAACCAGAAGCCTTAGCCGCCATCGGCACCAGGCTATGGTCTGTCATGCCAGGCGAAGTATTCACCTCCAGGAAATAATGTTGCCCAGCTTCATCCATCAGGAAATCAACACGTCCCCAGCCACGCCCACCAATTACCTTGAAGGCTTGTAAAGCTTCAGCCTGGATCTGCGCTTCTTTTTCGGCAGATAAACCGCATGGGCAAAGATATTGCGTGTCATCACGCAGGTATTTCGCTTCGTAATCGTAGAATTCGTTGGCTGGCACGATACGGATGATGGGCAACGCCTTGTCACCAAGAATGCCAACAGTGTATTCGCCGCCACCGACAAACTGCTCGGCAATCACCAAGGGGTCTGATTTAGCAGCCAATTCATAAGCTGGCTTTAAATCGCCTGCTTGCTTGACCTTACTAATACCGATACTTGAGCCTTCATTCGCAGGCTTCACAAACAAAGGTAAGCCGAGCTGTTGTTCTATCGCTGCAAAATCAGAACCTTCATTGACCAAGGTGAACTCTGGTGTCGCAATGCCCGCAGAACGCCAGAGCAGCTTGGTACGCCATTTATCCATACCCACGCTAGACGCCATGACTCCACTACCTGTGTATGGAACACCCATCAGTTCCAGTGCACCCTGAATAGTGCCGTCTTCACCGTAGCGACCGTGCAGCGCGATGAATACGCGATCAAATGCAGCAAGCTCAGCCAATGGGAGTGCGGCTGTATCGAAGGCCTGAGCATTAACACCGCTACGCAGCAAGGCAGCCAACACGGCATTGCCGCTATTCAACGAAACTTCACGCTCGCCAGAACGGCCGCCCAATAACACCGCTACCCGCCCAAAATTACGCATTTGAGAATTCTCCAATCACCCTGACCTCTTGTTCTAAATCCACACCATGTTGCTGCTTGACCACTGCCTGCATATGCGCGATCAGCTGTTCTATTTCTGCCGCAGTTGCACTGCCTGTGTTCACAATAAAATTGGCGTGCTTTTCTGATACTTGCGCGCCACCAATGCTGTAGCCTTTGAGCCCACTTACCTCAATCAACCTTGCGGCATAGTCGTTTGGCGGGTTACGGAAAGTAGAGCCCGCATTCGGCAGATTCAGTGGCTGCGTTGCCAAGCGCTTGGTAAGTAGCTGCTTGATTTTGAGTTCTGAGGCAGCTGCATCGCCTTTCTCAAGACCAAACCATGCTGCCAAAAACCACTCTTCTGCAGGCATATCTACATGCCGATAAGTCGCAGTAAATTCGGATTGGCTACGTGTATGCACAACACCATGTCGATCTATGGTTAATACTTTTTGCACGATGTCCCAAGTTTCGCTGCCGTGGCAGCCTGCATTCATCGCTAGTGCACCGCCCACAGTGCCTGGGATGCCGGCAAGGAATTCGGCGCCTTGTCGCGATTGCTTGGCTGAAAACCTGGCCACTTTCGCGCAGGTCACGCCAGCTTCGGCGTAAAGCAAATCAGCTTCTATCTGCAAACCTGTCAGCACGTTGTGCATCAAGACGACTGTGCCGCGCACACCGCCATCGCGTACCAACAAGTTAGAACCCAGCCCAATAAAATGCACAGGCTCCGTTGCAGGCAATCTGCTCAAGAACAACTGCAAATCTTCCAGCCCAGAAGGGATGTATAAATGATCTGCAGCACCACCCACGCGCCAGCTGTTGTAGCGCGTCAATGGCTCGTTCAGGAGCAACTGGCCAGTTGAAGGAGTGAGTCGTTGTGCCATCACGCTGTTGCTGCCTCTTTGGTGTTAGCGGCGACTTGGCCTATGCTGCCCGCGCCCATGACGATCACGACATCGCCGTCTTTGGCGATACCCAAAATAGCCTCTGGTAATTCAGCGGTAGTTTCCACAAACAGCGGCTCAACCTTACCGAGCACACGCAGCGCGCGCACAAGCGTGCGGCCATCAGCGGCGATGATTGGCGTTTCGCCTGCGGAATAGACCTCTGTAAGCACCACGGCATCTGCGCTCGACAGCACCTTAACGAAATCTTCAAAGCAATCGCGCGTACGCGTGTAACGGTGTGGCTGGAATGCCAATACTAGGCGGCGATCCGGGAATGCGCCGCGCGCCGCGGCAATCACAGCCTGCATCTCCACTGGGTGGTGACCGTAATCATCTATCAAGGTAAATGAGCCACCCTGTTTGGCAGCCACTTCGCCATAACGCTCAAAACGACGGCCTACGCCCTTGAATTCTTTCAGCGCTTTAATAATTGCGGCATCTGGCACATTGAGTTCACTGGCGACGGCGATTGCTGCCAACGCATTCAATACATAATGGTTGCCAGGCAAGTTAAGCGTGACATCAAAGGTCGTTGTCTTGCCGTTGATGCGTTCCACGGTGAAATGCATCTTGCCGTCATCAGCGCGCACGTTGCTGCCACGTACGCGAGCATCTTCTGAAAAACCGTAAGGCATCACTGGCTTGGTAATGCTCGGTAAAATCGCGCGGATATTTGCATCGTCAATGCACACTACCGCCATGCCGTAAAAAGGCAGTTGTTGCAGGAATTCGATGAATGCACCTTTGAGCTTCTCGAAATCATGGCCATAGGTATCCATGTGGTCAGCATCAATATTGGTGACCACGGAAAGCACGGGCGTGAGGTGCAGGAATGAGGCATCAGACTCATCGGCCTCGGCCACAATAAACTCGCCTGTACCAAGCTTGGCATTGGCATTGGCTGATTCCAGACGACCACCGATGACGTAGGTTGGGTCCATGCCTGCCTCGGCTAGGATGCTGGCAATCAGGCTAGTTGTTGTGGTCTTGCCATGAGTGCCGGCAACGGCAATGCCCTGGCGGAAACGCATCAGCTCAGCCAACATAATGGCGCGCGGCACTACTGGGATATTACGGCTACGCGCTTCAACAATCTCCGGATTGCTTTCATTCACGGCACTGGAAACCACGACCACATCAGCCTTGGCGAGATTTTCTGTTGCATGACCTTGATACACTTTTGCACCCAATTTCTTCAGGCGTTGGGTTGTACTGTTGTCTGCGAGGTCAGAGCCCGTAACGCTAAAACCCAAATTGATCAGCACCTCAGCAATACCACTCATACCCGAGCCGCCGATACCGACAAAATGCACGTGTTTTACTTTATGTTTCATGATCTCTGGCTTTCTGGCAATGCAATGGCTTCTAGCTCAGCCACAATCGCATCCGTTGCCTGTGGTTTACCAAGTCGGCGTGCTGATTGCGCCATGCCCAGCAATTGTTCGCGTGTAATGGTTCTTAACAGTTCTGCCAGGCCATCTGGCGTCAATTCATCTTGTGGCAGGTAAATCGCCGCACCATGTTCGGCTAACCAGCGCGCGTTATCTCGCTGATGCGAGGTGGTCGATACCACCAGTGGCACTAACACGCTAGCCACGCCAGCTACCGCAAGCTCGCTGACTGTAATTGCGCCTGCGCGGCAAATGACTAAGTCAGCCTCAGCGTAGGCAGCAGCGATATCCTCGATAAACGGCACTACTTTTGCCTCGACCCCTACAATGCTGTAGCCAGTCTGTAAGGTAGCAATGTGTTTCTCGCCAGACTGATGGGTGACGACAGGGCGTGGAGATGGCAACAAACTCAGCGCTCTTGGCAGCAGATCATTCAACGCTTGTGCGCCCAAACTGCCGCCCACGATGAGCAGGCGCAGCGGGCCTGTACGGCCTTTAAATCTGAAGTCCGGTGATGGCAAGCTGGCGATCTCGTTGCGCACTGGGTTGCCAGTGACGTGTGATTTTTCAGCCATCTCGCCCGGCTTTTGCAGGTCAGCATCAAAGCCAAACAACACACGCTGCGCTGAACTTGCTAAAGCACGGTTCGACATGAGCAATGCGGCATCGGCATTCACCACAGCCAAAGGCAATTTGCGCAAACGCGCAGCCCAACCGCCAGGCACAGTGGCATAGCCACCCATACCCAGAACTACTTGTGGACGCAAATGCCCCATCAAACGCCAGGCAACGAGGGTAGAAATCACCAGCTTGAATGCGCCGCGCAATGTATGCATCGCCCCTTTACCACGCAGCCCAGAAAAATCAACACTGGACATCGGGATACCTGAAGGCGGTACCAACTTGTTTTCCATGCCGTGCTTGGTACCTAGCCAATGTACTGACCAGCCGCGCGACTGCATGGCTTTAGCCACGGCGAGGCCTGGCATGATATGCCCGCCTGTACCAGCTGCCATGATGAGTATGGTCTTGGCCATTACGCGGGCAACCCTTTTTCGAGGCGCCTGTTTTCCCAATCAATCCTGAGAAGCACAGCCAGCGCGATGCAATTAGCCAAAATGCCGCTACCACCATATGAGAGCAGGGGCAGCGTCAGACCCTTGGTTGGCAACACGCCCATATTCACGCCCATATTGATAATGCCCTGCACACCCATCCAGACGCCAATGCCTTGTGCCAGCAAGGCAGAGAAATAACGCTCATTGGCGACGGCTTTTTTGCCGATTGAAAACGCGCGCAATACCAACCATGAAAACAGCAATATCACGGTTACCACGCCAACAAAGCCAAGCTCTTCGGCAATCACCGCCAATAAAAAGTCGGTATGGGCTTCAGGCAAGTAAAGTAGTTTTTCAACACTAGCACCAAGCCCTACGCCAAACCATTCTCCACGACCAAACGCAATCAGCGCATGTGAAAGCTGGTAGCCTTTGCCGAATGGATCAGCCCACGGATCCATAAAACCAACCACGCGCTGCAGGCGGTATGGTGAGCTCCAGATAAGCCCGATAACGGCAATCGGCAACAAACCAAGCAGCCCAGCGAAGATCTTGCCGTTGATGCCGCCTAGCCAGAGTATGGAAATGGAAATCGAGGCAATCACCGCAAACGCGCCAAAATCAGGCTCGCGCAGCAACAGCAGGCCAATCACAAACATCACGCCTACCATCGGCAAAAAGCCGCGCGTGATGCTATCCATCAAATGCGCCTTGCGTATGGCATAGTCGGAGACATAAATCGCGGCGAACAGCTTCATGAATTCGGAAGGCTGCAGATTGAATACGAACAACGATAACCAGCGCTGGCTGCCATTCACGTTGCGCCCAAATATAAGCACCATGATGAGCATGGCAATACCCGCCAAAAAGAGATAAGGAGCGAGTTTTTGCCAGGTTTGCGTGGGAATCTGGAACGCAACAAAAGCGGCAAACAGGCTGATCACGATATATACCGCTTGGCGCACCAGGAAATAGGTGGATTGATGGCCTGTGGCTTTATCTGCTTCAGCCAGTGCAATTGAAGCCGAATACACCATGATCAGTCCAAAGCCCAGCAATATCAGGGTCACCCACATCAAACCCTGATCATAAGGCGATGTACTGATGTGGTTGCGGCTACTCAGCATGTACATAATTACACGCCCTCCAACTGGCTTTGGCGCATGCTCAAATCAGCAACCGCGGCGATGAACACTTCTGCTCTATGTACATAATTGCGGAACATATCAAAACTGGCGCAAGCAGGGGAAAGCAATACTGCATCGCCCGCTTGGGCTGCAGCAAAGGCTTTTCCAACGGCATCTTCCATTGAGCTGGCCTGGATTTGTGGCACGGGAATATCCACCAACGCGTCAGCAATCAACTGACTATCTCGCCCAATCAGGACTACGGCGCGCGCCTTATTATTGACGGGTGATCTAAGTGGCGAGAAATCCTGGCCTTTACCATCACCGCCTGCGATTAAAACCACTTTCTTATCACTAGCCGCATTCAGCCCAGCAAGTGCAGCGCAGGTTGCACCGACGTTTGTGCCTTTTGAATCATCATAGAATGCAATATTGGCAATCTCAGCGACCCATTCCACACGATGCGGCAAGCCTTTAAAGCGCCGTAATACGTCTAATAAAGGCTCAAAATCAATGCCAATAGCACGACACAATGCCAGTGCTGCCAGCGCATTGGCGGCATTATGCAAACCTGCAATCTGCAACTCGCTTACAGGCAGCAAGGCCTGCTGGCCAAATGCCAGGTTTAACTCTCCGTCTTTTGCTAGCAAGCCATAGTCTGTGGTGACTTTGGGTGTATCGGTACCAAAGGTAACGTAATCGAGTTCGGGCAACCCCATGCCATCTGACCACACATCCTGACGATTGAGCACTTGTAGATTAGCGTGCTCAAAGATTCGCGCTTTAGCCGCTGCATAGTCGGGCAAACTCTCGTAGCGATCCATATGGTCTTCGCTGATATTGAGCACAGTCGCGGCATCTGCAATCAATGAATTAGTAGTTTCCAGTTGAAAACTGGAGAGCTCAAGCACGTACACATCTGGCGTATCACCAGCTTGCTCAGCCTGGAATAACGCATCCAGCACAGGTAATCCAATATTGCCCGCGACGACCGTTTTAAGGCCTGCGGCTTTGCACATTTCACCAACTAGGCTCGTTACGGTAGTCTTGCCATTTGAACCGGTAATCGCGATGACTTTGGCATTAGGATTGCGGTACTGGGCAAACAACTCAACATCGCCCACCACTTTCACGCCGCGCGCAATCGCAGCCTGCACTTCTGGCTCAGCCAACGCCACACCTGGGCTAATCACAACAAGCTCAGCATGGGCAAAAGCCTCAGGCTTGAATGCTCCCAGCGTGATGCGGACTTCTGGAATTTCAGCTTGTAACTTATGCACGCTTGGCAGCACTTCACGGCTATCTGCGACAGACAACACGGCGCCGCGGCTTTTCAGCCAGCGCAGTACCGAGAGGCCAGTATCACCTAGCCCTAGCACCAACACCTGTTTGTTTTCGAGAGATAGCATCAAATATTCTTATCGCAATTTCAATGTAGATAAACCAACGAGCACCAGCATCATGGTGATGATCCAGAAGCGCACCACCACTTGTGTTTCTTTCCAGCCTTTTTGCTCATAGTGATGGTGCAAAGGCGCCATGAGGAAGATGCGCTTGCCTGTGCCATATTTATATTTGGTATATTTGAAATAGGTTACTTGCGCAGCCACTGACAGGGTTTCGACGACAAATACGCCACCCATGATGAACAGCACGATTTCTTGTCGCACAATCACGGCTACCACGCCAAGTGCTGCACCGAGTGCCAACGCACCTACATCTCCCATGAACACTTCTGCGGGGTAAGCGTTGAACCACAAGAAGCCAAGCCCTGCACCGCCGATGGCCGCGCAGAATACTGCCAGCTCACCTGCGCCTGGCACGTAAGGAATGCCCAGGTATTTAGAGAAATACACGTGGCCGGCAGCATAAGCAAAAATTGCCAGCGCACTCGCCACCATGACCGTAGGCATAATGGCCAGGCCATCAAGGCCATCGGTCAGGTTCACTGCATTGCTGCTACCAACGATCACCAGATAGGTCAGCAAAATAAATCCGAATGCGCCCAATGGCAGTACTAGCGTTTTGAAGAAAGGAAATATCAGCGTGGTTTCCGCAGGGATTGTGGAGGTGTACCAGAGATAAACCGCAGCCCCAAAGCCAATCACGGTTTGCCAGAAATATTTCTCTTTGGCCGATAAACCCTTGGGATTGCGGTACACCACTTTGCGCCAGTCATCGACAAACCCAACGATACCGAAGCCCAAGGTCACGATCAGCACCACCCAGACAAAACGATTACCCAGATCAGCCCAAAGCAGCGTAGAAATGGCGATTGCCACCAGAATCAGTGCGCCACCCATGGTTGGCGTACCAGCTTTAATCAAGTGGGTTTGTGGACCATCATCGCGTACCGACTGACCCACTTTGTATTGTGTGAGCTTGCGTATCAGGCCTGGGCCAACCACGAATGAAATGGTCAACGCAGTCAATGTCGCCATCACCGCGCGCAGCGTAATGTAATTGAATACATTAAATGCGCGGATGTCGTGCCCCAGCAAGCGTGCTAGCTCTAACAGCATCTAGTGGTTCTCCCTATTCTTTGCATGTTCGGATGTTGCTGTATATGCTGATTTATCTAGTAGCTGTTCGACGACGCGCTCCATTTGCATGAACCTGGAGCCCTTCACCAACACTGCGGTTTGTGGATTCAACAGTGATTTGACGCTAGCAGAAAGCGATTCAACGCTATCAAAATGATGCGCGCCTGCGCCAAATGCCTTAGCAGTCTCGCGACTTAAATCGCCCAGTAAGTACAACGCAGGAATTTTTGACGCTTTAGCGTAACGCCCAATTTCGGCATGCAAACTTGCGGCCTCATCGCCAAGCTCGCCCATATCCCCCAACACCAGTATTTGGTTTTCACTACGCGCAGCCAGCACATCGATTGCGGCTTTGATTGAGGCTGGGTTGGCGTTATAGGTGTCATCAATCACTAACGCGCCATTGATACCGCGCTTTTGCTGCAAGCGACCTTTAGCACCTTTGAATTGCGCCAGGCCTGCTGCGACTTTTTCGAGGCTCACACCCATGGCCAGGGCAGCCGCTGTGGCGGCCAGCGCGTTACGAACGTTGTGTTCGCCAGCAGCGGGGAGTTGCAGACTGATGTCACCTTTGGGGGTTTTAAGCTGAATATCGCTGTAATCGTTATTAAGTGAAAAGCTGGCGCTCACATCGGCAGATTGGGTCAGTCCAAATGTAGTCACAGCATATTTACTTGCCAGCTTTTTCCATAAAGACGCGAATGTGTCATCAGCATTGATGACAGCAACACCACCCTCCGCCAGCCCTTCAAAAATCTCGCCCTTGGCTAGCGCTATCGCTTCAACCGAACCCAGATTGGCGATATGCGCAGTGCCCGCGTTATTCACTAAAGCCACTGTTGGGCGGCCGATTTTGGTCAAATAACTGATTTCACCTATGTGGTTCATGCCCATTTCTATCACCGCATACCGATGCGTTGGCTTGAGTTGAAACAGCGTCAATGGCAGGCCAATGTCGTTATTGAAATTACCCTTGGTAGCAAGCACTTCATCAGCGCTGGAAGCCGCAACAAGAATAGTCGCCAGCATTTCTTTCACCGTAGTTTTGCCGCTACTGCCTGTGATGGCGGCCACGGGGATATCGAATTTATTGCGCCAATGTGCCGCAAGCTCGCCCAAACCCAGGCGCGTATCTTTCACCAATACACCCGCATCAAGCTTAAGGTTGGCGTCAGACACCATCACGCCCGCAGCACCTTGTTGCAGGGCTTTCTCGGCATAGTCGTGGCCATCAAAATTTTCACCACGCAATGCAACAAAGAGCTGGTCTTTTACCAGCGCACGGCTATCAGTGCCTATGCTGTCAAATACAGCATCATGGCCGAGCAATTTGCCGCGGGTCGCAGTGACGACTTCAGATAATGTCATCATGTATTTGCGCCCTCCCTGCTTTCATACTGGGCAAGTGCAAGCCTGACGACTGCTTCATCACTGAATGGATATTTGATACCAGCGATTTCCTGGTAATCCTCATGGCCTTTGCCCGCCACTAGCACCACATCACCTGTATGCGCTTGGGCAATGGCGTTATGGATGGCGATTTCTCTATGAGTTTCCACCTGATAAGCGCTGCTAATGCCCGCAACAATCGCCTTGATAATTTCCGCAGGGTCTTCGTCTCTAGGGTTATCAGTGGTGACAATAACCTCATCAGCCAATCTGGAAGCGACTTCGCCCATCAACGGGCGCTTGCCTTGATCACGATTACCACCGCAACCAAACACGCAGATCAGCTTGGCTGTGGTTTGTCCGCGTAAGGCAGACAATGCTTTCTCCAGTGCATCGGGTGTATGTGCGTAATCAATGACCACCAATGGCTTATGTCCACCGCCATAGCGCTGCATGCGGCCAGCTACTGGCTGGATATGTTTGATCGCATTCACTGCATCGGCCAATTTGACGTTGCTGGCTAACAAGCTAGCCAATACCGCAAGCACGTTGTATGCATTGAATCGGCCAACCACGGCAGCTTGGATTTCAGCATTGCCCCATGGTGTTTCAACTGTCATGAATAAACCTTGGGAGTCAAAGTGCAGGCGGCTGCCGCGCACATCACCTTCCACCAAGCCATAGGTGAGCACCTTTTTGCCTGCTGTGCGTAAACTCACAGAGATGGCTTCGCCGAATGGGTCATCCAGATTCAGCACGGCGCACTCGAGACCATCCCAATCAAACAGTTTGCGCTTGGCATCGGCATAGGCGGCCATATCACCGTGGTAATCCAGATGATCACGTGAGAGGTTAGTTAATACTGCCAGATTGAAATGCACCCCGTTCAAACGACCTTGATCTAGACCATGGGAAGAGACCTCCATAGCAACCGCATTCGCCGCTTCATCCAGATAATCGGCCAGCATTCCATGCAGTACTATTGGGTCAGGTGTGGTGTTAATCGCGGCAGACAATGCGCCAGGGAAGCCATTGCCAAGCGTGCCTACAACAGCCGTTTTACGACCAAGTGCATTCAGCGCCTGCGCCAGCCAATGCGTGCACGATGTTTTACCATTAGTGCCCGTGACACCTATCATCCAGAGCTTTTTCGATGGGTGAGCATAGAATTCATCCGCGATATTGCCAGCAAGCTTTCTTAAGCCTGGAACTGGAATATTCAGCACTTGCCAATCAGCATTCCAGGCAAACCCATCCGCCTCCCAAGCCACTGCTGACGCGCCTTGTGTAATCGCCTGCTGGATAAATGCGCGCCCATCATTGCTTTCGCCCGCATAGGCAACAAACAAATCGCCCTTGCTTACCTTGCGACTATCGGAAGTCAGACCACTGATTCTTACGCCATTCTCGCGCAACATAGATAAAGGTGTTGTCATACCACCTCCTTCACTTCTGGCGCATTTTCAGGCGGGATGACGATATTATTATTCGGCGCATCCTGCGGCACAGCCAGCATACGTAACACGCCACTCATCACCGCATTGAATACTGGCGCAGCCACCGCACCACCGTAATATTGACCATCACTTGGCTCATCGATCATCACCGCGATGATGAATTTAGGGTCAGAGGCTGGCGCCATGCCAATAAATGACGATACATATTTATCAGCTTGATATCCGCCAACGCCCAGCTTGTGCGCAGTGCCCGTTTTGCCTGCAACGCGATAACCCACGATCTGCGCCCGTGGTGCGGTGCCACCAGGCTGCACAACCAACTCCAGCATATCTTTGAGTTCATGGGCCGTTTGAGCGGTAAACACCTGTTGCCCGATTGGCAGTTCTTTTTGCTTGAGCAATGTCACTGGACGCAACTCGCCATCATTAGCAAACACGGTATAGGCGTGTGCAAGCTGCAGCAGCGAAAGACTAATGCCATGGCCATAAGCCATGGTTGCCTGCTCAATTGGCCGCCAAGTTTTATAGTCGCGCAACCTGCCAGAAGCCTCGCCCGGGAAACCAACATGCGTCGGGCTACCGAAGCCCAACTCATTGAAAAATCCCCATAAATATTGCGGCTTCATGGTCAGCGCCATCTTCGCTGCGCCCACGTTCGAGGAAACCTGTATCACCCGAGATACCGTAATCAGGCCCTGTGGGTGCGCATCATGCACAGTGGCAGGACCGATATTGATATAGCCTGGAGCAGTCTGGATCAACGTATCTGGCTTAAAATTACCCGTTTCCAATGCAGCCGCTACGGTAAATGGCTTGAGTGTTGAGCCTGGCTCAAAAATATCAACAATAGCGCGGTTACGTGAGCGCCCATCCACATTCCTGTTAAGCGGATTATTCGGGTTATAGGTCGGCACGCTGACCATGGCCAGAATCTCGCCAGTTTTGGCATCAAGCACAACTGCCGTGCCAGCTTTTGCCTTATGAATATCTACGGCTTTTGCCAACTCACGATAAGCCAGATACTGGATTCTGCGATCGATAGAGAGCGTCAAGTCATGACCATCCTGCGGCACTTTAACGGCCTCTAAATCTTCAATAATATGGCCTTGGCGATCTTTAATGACACGGCGACTACCAGGTTTTCCAGAGAGCCAATCCTGATATTTCAGCTCCATGCCTTCCTGACCGTTTTCATCCACGCCAGTAAAACCAACAATATGCGCCGCCACTTCGCCATCGGGATAATAGCGGCGATATTCACGTTGCATGAAGATACCAGGCACACCCACATGCATCACTTGCGCTGCTAGCTCAGGTGGAATACGGCGCTTGATGTAGATAAATTCACGCTGAGTATTGATCAACTTGCCAGCAAGCTCAGCTGGCTTCATCTCCAATAACTTTGCCAACCGAGCCACTTGCTCAGGGCTGGCTTTGACATCACTCGGGTTTGCCCAGATAGACTCTACAGGCGTGCTGATTGCCAAGGGCACGCCATAGCGGTCGGTAATCATGCCGCGATGCGCTGACAAGGTCAGTGAGCGGCTGTAACGGGCATCACCTTCTTTTTGCAAAAAGCCTTTGTGTAAGCTCTGCAAATAAACACCACGACCAATCAGCAGGCCAAAGCCCATCAACACCACCACCAAAAGCACCCGACGGCGAATGGCTGGCAACCTGATCATCACCTGCTGATGCGCCTTCATGGCTTAACTTCGCTGCTGGCAGCAGGTTTCGCTGTTATATTTTGAGATGCATTTTGCACTAGCACCTGTACGCGCTTGGCATCAGGCACTTGCATATGTAATTGCTGGGTGGCGATATCCTCAATGCGCGCATGCATCGCCCATGTGCTTTGCTCCAGCTGCAATTGCCCCCACTCGACGTCATATTGCTTGGCGGCATCTTCATGCTGCTGCAGCTCAATATAGAGCTTGCGCGATTTATGCTGCGCACTGATCGTGCCCAGCGCAGTCACAATCAAAAGCGCAAACAAGATGAGATTCAGCCGCGTCATTTGCTTTGCGCCTGAGAAATAGAGTGGTTAAGCGACATTAGTACGCTCCGCCACTCTTAATACGGCACTACGCGATCTTGGGTTACGCTTAACCTCAGCCGCACTTGGCTTGATAGTGCGACCTATCGCCATCATGCGTGGCTGCGGCAAATCTTTTGCGCGCACGGGGAAATTACCTGGCAAGTCATCCCTATCCTGCTCATCACGAATAAAGCGTTTGACGATGCGATCTTCAAGCGAATGAAAACTGATGACGACCAAACGGCCAGTAGGTGCCAGCAATTCAAGACATTGCGGCAATACTAGCGATAACTCTTCAAGCTCTTTATTGATGTAAATCCGTAAAGCTTGAAATGTACGCGTCGCCGGGTCTTGCCCAGGCTCGATTTTGGGGACCGCGCTTGCCACGATCTTGGCAAGCTGTCCTGTAGTGGTGATGAAATCCCCCCCAACGCGTGCCGCAACAAGCGCCCTTGCAATCTGTTTAGCAAACCGTTCTTCACCATAATCTTTGATTACCCCTATTAATTGTTGCTCGGAAGCCACCGCCAGAAACTCAGCCGCTGTTTGTCCACGACTTTGGTCCATACGCATATCCAGCGGACCATCAAACCTGAAACTAAAACCACGTACACCTTCGTCAATCTGTGGTGATGAAATGCCGAGATCGAGCAAAATGCCATCTACCTTATTGATATTGATTTCCTGCAGAACTTCTTTGATCGCCGCGAAATGGCTATGTTGGATTTGAAAACGCGCATCTTTGATATTGCCCGCAGAGGCAACAGCGGCGAGATCGCGATCAAGACCTATCAGACGGCCTTGCGTGCCTAGCTGCTCGAGTATTTTGCGGCTATGTCCACCGCGACCAAAAGTACCATCAACATAAATACCATTGGGTTTGATCGCCAGTGCATCCACCGCTTCATCCAATAGCACCGTGATATGTGGCGAAACCGAAACAGTTGGCAAAACAGAAGAGGTTGGCGAGTTGTGAGCAGAAACGCTCACAGCGAGAAGCCCTCTAGCTCTGCGGGCAGCGTCAGGCTGTCATTGGCAATCGCACTTTCAAGCTGCGCCTTCCAGGCATCCATACCCCAAAGCTCGAAATGGCTACCTTGGCCAACCAGCATGGTTTGTTTTTCCAGACCAGCAAAATCACGCAACACGTTAGATACCAGCATTCGGCCTGCCGCATCCATTTCAACATCCTCAGCAAAACCCACGAGCAAGCGCTGCAAGGAGCTGGACTGCTTATCAAAACTGGAAAGCGACATCATCTTGGCCTGTATCGGCTCCCAGGCTGGTTGCGGATACAACAGCAGGCAGCGATGCGGATGCGCAGTCAACACCAAATGCCCAGCGCATTGCGCCTGCAACGCGTCACGATGCTTAGCAGGTATTGCTAGCCTGCCCTTTGCATCAAGACTTAGAGATGTTGCACCACGAAACATGAAAACCCTTTATTTTTACGCTATTGAGTCCAGAGGCTGTAAAACAATTGCTGATTAAAGACGGAGATGAGACCAAACTTTAATCAGCAATTCCCCACAAAAACCCACTTTTCTCCACTTGCACCTACTATAGATAAAAAAAATGGGCGATGCAAGCCCTTTTTTGTGAATTTTCCTTTATAGGACAATGACTTAGCTAACTTTCATCATAAATAATTTATCGTTATAAATTAGATAGATAGCCATTTAAGTGAAAGTGGTTTGTGAGAACAGTGATGGAACTGGTTGAATTGGGGTGATGGAATTTAGGTTGGGTTGGAAATGGCTCAGGCAATCAAATTTAAGATTACGAATATTGATATAAAGCCCGCGAGGGGCTTCCCCTATTTACTAAGGCGCTGAAGCATCAAGTAAAGAGTGAAAGTGAAGCTGGCCGATAAGCCGGGTTCTGTCGTGGACAGTCATTCATCTAGGCGTATCGTTGCCAATACGCTCGAGCAACCTACCCGCTGGCAGCGCGAACCACGCCTTATTACTTACGTAAAGTGCCAGCCTATTTGGTCTTGCTGCGGATGGAGGTTACCGCGTTTCACCGTAACTAAATACGCTCGTCTCTGTGGCCCTATTCCTCGCCTTATACCTTGCGGCTTTCAACGTACGGCCGTTAGCCGTCATCCTGCTCTATGCAGCCCGGACTTTCCTCCCCCTGCTTACGCAAGCGGCGACTGTCTAGCCAGCTTCATCAGTATTTTAGCATGCCAAAGGCAGAGC
>DATHWP010000069.1:0-46668 GCA_035460505.1 Methyloradius sp.
CTACAACATGCCGGATACCTTGAAGGGCCAGCACACCGCATTTTTGACCACAGGTAATACTTGCTATTCAGACATGGGGCGTGTGATGTGCTCGATTGTCGGCGATAGCATTGGCTGGCATGACACGATCTGCGGTGTGACAGACGCTGCCCAGATTGAAGCCAAATACGGTAAAGCCAATTTTCAAACTCACAGAAATGGCATGTGCCGCAACGGTAAAGATGGTCTGCTGATTGAGCTTGCCAAGTATGGCTTGGGTAAGCGCGACCTAGTCGCGAACGTCAATTTTTTCAGTAAAGTCACCCCTGATGAATCTGGCAATCTAAGCTTTGTTGCAGGGCATAGCAAAACTGGCAACTATGTAGATGTGCGTTTTGACATGAATGTACTACTGGTACTTTCCACCGCTCCGCATCCGCTAGACCCAGCCACCACCTACAAACCTGGCGCTGTAAAAATCAGTGCTTGGCATGCTGGCCTTGCAACAGCTGATGATGCTTGCCGCAATGCTTGTGGCCAGAATGGCCGTGCCTTTATTAACACTGAACGGTATTACCTATGATGCAGAACTTAGTGGAAAGTCAGCTAACTCCAGAAAATGCAGTACTAGACCAAGTCTGCAACTCGGGCGACCCGTGGATGGCGGAAATCAAGAAAGGTCAGATATTCCGTATTCTGGATCTGGAAGGCAATCAAGCGGTTGATACCTTGTTTTATAGCGCAGCCAACCCTGAAGAGCGCTATAGCGCGGTCGATACGATAGCTCGCCAAGCCAAGATATACCTCACTACTGGCTCGGTGCTGTATTCCACTGAAGGTAATCCGATGCTAACGATTGTTGCCGATACATGCGGTCGCCATGACACTCTGGGCGGTGCCTGTGCAGCAGAGAGCAATACCGTACGCTACTCTTTGGATAAACGTCCTATGCATAGCTGTCGCGATACTTTCATGCACGCACTGAATACCTGCGAATGCGCCACGCATAGACACATGAGCAAGCGCGACATCACCGCCAATATCAATTTCTTCATGAATGTGCCAGTGACGGCTGATGGGGCTTTGAGTTTTGCGGATGGTATTTCAGGAGCGGGCAAATACGTGGAAATGCGTGCCGAGATGGATGTGGTCGTGCTGATCTCCAACTGCCCGCAACTGAACAACCCTTGCAATGCCTACAACCCAACACCTGTGCGCTTGCTAGTCTGGAATTAAATACTGGACCACTGATCGGGACGGCCTGATCAGCGAATAACAATCTGGGACGACCCACCAAGAGGTTAAATGTTTAAAAAAGTTTTGATTGCGAATAGAGGCGAAATCGCCTGCCGTATCATTCGCACCCTGAAAAAACTGGGTGTTGCATCAGTTGCTGTCTATTCCGAGGCGGATGCAGGCGCAAAGCATGTCATGGATGCAGATGAAGCTATTTGTGTTGGCCCTGCGCCTGCTGCAGAAAGCTATTTGAATATCCCAAAGATTATTGCCGCAGCCCAGCAATCTGGCGCGCAGGCGATACACCCAGGGTACGGATTCCTCTCTGAAAACCAGAGTTTTGCGCAGGCTTGTGAAGCGGCTGGCATTGCTTTCATCGGCCCAACGCCCGCACAGATGCGTGACTTTGGCTTAAAACACACTGCCCGTGCATTGGCTGAGCAAAACGGCGTGCCTTTGTTGCCAGGTACTGGTTTGCTCGCTGATGTGCAACAAGCTGAACTTGAAGCTGAGCGCATTGGTTACCCTGTCATGCTGAAAAGTACTGCTGGGGGCGGCGGAATCGGTATGCGGCTGATTTGGGCTGTGGGTGAACTACAAGAAGCTTTTGATTCTGTGCAACGCTTATCCAGTGCCAATTTCAAGGATTCGGGCATTTATCTGGAAAAATACGTGCAGGCCGCACGCCACATCGAAGTGCAAATATTTGGCGACGGCGCAGGCAAAGTGGTGGCGCTGGGCGAGCGCGATTGCTCGGTACAACGCCGCAACCAAAAGGTGATTGAAGAGACCCCGGCACCCAATATCAGCGATGAAATCCGCCAGCAGTTATCACATACCGCAGTCAAGTTAGCTAGCGCGATCCAATATCGTTCTGCAGGCACTGTGGAATTTGTGTATGACAAAGAGTCAGGCCAGTTTTATTTTCTGGAGGTGAATACACGCCTGCAAGTAGAACATGGCGTCACCGAGCTAGTGACCGGTGTTGATCTGGTTGAGTGGATGATACGTCTGGCAGCAGGCGAGTCTGATTTTATCCAGGCATACCAGCATCAACCACAAGGCCACGCCATTCAAGTGCGCGTATATGCCGAAGACCCTAACAAGAATTTTCAGCCTAGTGCTGGCGTACTGACTGAAGCCCAGTTTCCCGCCATTGCCAGAACCGATACTTGGGTAGAAAAGGGCAGCGAGGTCTCGCCATTTTATGACCCACTGATTGCAAAAGTGCTGGTACATGCAGCGAATCGCGAAGAGGCCGTTGCCAGCATGCGCAATGCCTTGGATGAAACCCACCTGAGCGGTATTGAAACCAATCTTGAATACTTGCGCCAAGTATTAGCTGATGATGTGTTCCCCGCTGGCGAACAAATCACTCGCTACCTGAATAGTTTCAACTATCGGCCTTATACGATTGATGTGCTTGAAGCTGGCGTACAAACGACCGTGCAGGATTACCCAGGGCGCATCGGGTATTGGGCGGTCGGCGTACCACCATCAGGCCCCATGGATCATCTCGCATTCAGGTTAGCTAATCGCCTTGTAGGCAACAGCGAAGGCGTTGCCGGGCTGGAAATCACCCTGATTGGACCAAGGCTCAAATTCAATACAGATGCGGTGATCGCCATCACCGGCGCGCCGATTGAAGCAGAGCTTGATGGCGAGAATATTTCGCTTTGGCAGTCTTATGTAGTGAAAGCTGGCAGTACGCTGTCGTTAGGCAAAGTAAAAGAGGCGGGTTGCCGTAGTTACTTGGCTGTAGATGGCGGCTTTGAAGTGCCTGATTATCTAGGCAGTAAATCTACATTCACCCTAGGCCAGTTCGGTGGACACGGCGGCCGTACTTTGAGGGTTGGCGATGTTCTACACCTGACCAAAAAGGTACTGGATAGCAATCTTGAGTTGAAAGGTTTGCCACTCAACCTTCAGCCAAGCTATGCGAATCTGTGGGAAATAGGCGTGCTCTATGGCCCACATGGCGCACCGGATTTCTTTACTGATGACGATATCACCATGTTTTTCAGTACCGATTGGGAGGTACATTACAACTCCAATCGCACAGGCGTTCGCCTGATCGGCCCCAAGCCAGTTTGGGCGAGAAAAGATGGTGGCGAGGCAGGTTTGCACCCTTCGAATATTCACGATAACGCTTATGCAATCGGTGCAGTGGATTTCACTGGTGATATGCCTGTGATTCTTGGGCCAGATGGCCCAAGCCTGGGTGGTTTTGTTTGCCCAGCGACTATCGTACAAGCCGAGTTGTGGAAAATGGGGCAGTTAAAAGCAGGCGACAAGGTCAGGTTCAGGCGCATTTCACAGACCGAGGCGAGCGCCCTGGAGTCAGCACAGAGTCTCATAGTTGAAAATCTAAGCTCTGCAAAAGTAGTTGGTGTTGTGCCGCAATTCAGCCTCAATCAATCCAGCCCGATACTTGCGGAAATAACAGAAACCCCAGAGCAGATCAAAGTGGTTTATCGTCAGGCAGGCGATAAGTATCTGTTGGTGGAATACGGCCCTTTGGTGCTTGACCTGAATCTACGCTTCCGCGTACATGCTTTGATGCAGTGGTTACAGGCTGAAAATATTCACGGCATTATCGACCTCACACCAGGCATACGCTCCCTGCAAGTGCATTTTGAAAGTCGATTACTGCCAGTCAATCAGTTGCTCGATATCTTGCAGGCGGCTGAAAGCCAACTACCAACAGTCAGCGAGATGGAAGTGCCGACGCGCATTGTGCATCTGCCACTTTCATGGGATGACGCTGCGACGCAACTGGCGATTGAGAAATACATGCAGTCGGTGCGTAAAGATGCGCCCTGGTGTCCGAGCAATATCGAGTTCATACGTCGCATCAATGGCTTGGGTAGCATAGCCGACGTCAAAGATATTGTGTTTAATGCGAGCTATCTAACATTAGGCTTGGGCGATGTCTACTTGGGTGCTCCCGTAGCTACACCAGTTGACCCACGCCACAGACTGGTCACGACCAAATACAACCCTGCCCGTACTTGGACGCCTGAAAATGCGGTTGGTATTGGTGGTGCTTATATGTGCGTTTACGGGATGGAAGGCCCTGGTGGCTATCAATTTGTCGGCCGTACGATACAGATGTGGAATCGCTGGGGACAGTTCAAGTTACAAGGTCAAATACCCTCTGCCGACAGCCAGCCGTGGCTGTTGAGATTCTTTGACCAGATTCGTTTTTACCCAGTGTCAGCCGAAGAATTACTGCAAATGCGTGAAGATTTTCCGCGCGGAAAATTCGAACTCAAAGTCGAGGAGGATGTATTCCGCTTGCGCGATTACAACCAATTCTTGAAGGATGAAGCACCTTCTATCAATGCATTTAAAACAACGCAACAAGCTTCTTTTGATGCAGAGCGTGAGCGCTGGATTGCCAGCGGACAGGCCAATTACAGTAGCGATCACGAAGCCAGCGATTCAGCTGCTGGTGATGAATTTGTGTTGCCGGACAATAGCCGCGCAGTGGCATCGTACGTATCAGGCAACCTTTGGCAACTCAAGGTGAAGGTAGGCGATACGGTGAAAGCAGGCGATGCATCCGTGATCGTTGAATCCATGAAAATGGAAATCACCGTGCCAGCCAATTGCAGCGGTAAAGTCACCCATGTTTTCTGCCAGGAAGGTAGCCAGGTATCCGCTGGACAAAACCTTTTTGTCATCGAAGAAACCCATTAAGAAATGCACACCATGACAACAAAACAAGCACTAAATCTTGAAATACAACACCTGCGTAACCTTTATCTATCAGCCGCGCTGACACCAACACAACTTGTTAATCAATTAGATGCTGCAATTGGCGAGGATGATCCAGGCCACATTTGGATACGACGTTTGAGCAAAGCCGAGATGCTTGTATATGCAAAACGCCTAGAAGGTCTGAATCCTGCTGATCTGCCCCTGTATGGCATTCCGTTTGCCATCAAAGACAACATTGATCTGGCTGGTATCCCAACTACGGCAGCTTGCCCCGAGTTTGCCTATACCCCAGGGAAAAGTGCAACGGTAGTACAGCAGCTCATTGATGCAGGCGCTATTCCAGTAGGTAAAACGAATCTGGATCAGTTCGCGACTGGCCTTGTTGGCACGCGATCACCTTATGGTGCTTGCCAGAATAGCTTTGATTCTGAATACATCTCAGGCGGCTCTAGCGCTGGATCAGCAGTCTCGGTGGCAAAGGGTTTTGCCAGCTTTAGTTTGGGTACAGATACTGCTGGCTCTGGTCGTGTTCCAGCCGCTTTTAATAACTTGGTCGGACATAAGCCGACCTGTGGTTTAGTGAGTACGCAGGGTGTGATTCCCGCATGTCGTACACTGGACTGCGTATCGATTTTTGCATTGACCGCAAACAACGCAAAAACTGTACTGTCGGTAGCACAGGGTTACGATGACGCCGATGTATTTTCTCGAAAATCACCTATTGCTCCGGAAAATAAGACCAAAGCCACATTTACTTTTGGTGTGCCACAAGCTGACCAATTGGCATATTTCGATAACCCAGAAACACCAGGTTTGTTCGATGAGGCAATCAAGCAACTTGAGGCTATTGGCGGTACGCGCGTTGAAATCGATTTCTCAGGTTTCCTCGAAACTGCGCGACTGCTTTATGAAGGCCCTTGGGTCGCAGAGCGTTATGCAGCGATTCGTGAATTTTTCGAAGCTAAGTCCGAAGCTTTATTCCCTGTTACACGTCAGATTATCGGCGGCGCGACCAAGTTCAGTGCGGCTGATACTTTCGCAGCGTTATATCGGCTGAAAGATTTACAGCGTAGCAATGCGCCCATTTGGCAAACTCTAGATTTCATAGTGACGCCAACTGCTGGAACTATCTATACCATTGCCGAGCTGGCAGCCGAGCCCGTTAAATGTAATTCCAACCTTGGTTATTACACCAATTTCATGAACTTACTCGATTTGGCTGCCATTGCTGTGCCCACTGGTTTTCAGAAAAATGGCCTGCCATTTGGCATTACCCTGTGCGCACCAGCATTTAGCGATGAACAGTTGTTAAATCTTGCAAGCCAATTAGAAGCGGCAGCTATTCGGCAAGGTAAAAGATCACTAGGTGCAACAGGTATCGCCCAATAAATACAAATCATAACAAGACCAACCAAAAGGGAATTTCATGGCGGAAAACTATCAACAATATATAGAAGTGGCAGTCTGTGGCGCGCACATGAGTGGTTTGCCGCTCAACCCGCAATTGACGGTTTTAGGCGGCGAGTTTGTGCAAAAGACCAAAACTGCACCTTACTACAAACTATTCAAGCTAAATGGTTTTACACCAGAGCGCCCAGGCTTGATCCGTATCAGCGAAGCAGGGCAGGCAATTGCGCTGGAAGTATGGAAATTGCCGATTGAGAACTACGGCAAGTTTGTGGCTGGCGTACCAGCACCACTAGGCTTTGGCACGCTGGTTCTCGCTGATGGCACTAAGGTGCAAGGCTTTTTGTGTGAAGCCTATGCGACTGAAGATGCTGTTGATATATCCGCTTACGGTGGATGGCGCTGTTATATCCAGGAAAAGTCAGCATAACGCTTAGTTTTTGAGGCTGATAATATGGGCGCGATTGCCAATATGGGATAGCGCCATAGTGATGCAGACTGCATGATACTTTCACTTAATATTACTTAAAGGGGTCTTTTCATGAGTTCTGAGTTGAAATCCACATTAAATGGTTGGCATCTCTGGGGGCTAGCCGTTGGTTTGGTTATCTCAGGCGAATATTTTGGTTGGAGTTATGGCTGGGCACAGGCAGGTACGCTTGGTTTCCTTGTCACCTCAATCATTATTGCCGTGATGTACACCACATTCATTTTCAGCTTTACTGAGTTAACGACTTCAATCCCGCATGCTGGTGGGCCATTTGCCTATGCGCGGCGCGCCTTTGGGCCAAAAATGGCTTACCTCGCTGGTTTTGCAACCTTGATTGAGTTTGTGTTTGCGCCACCTGCGATTGCCATGGCGATTGGTGCTTACCTCAATGTGCAATTTCCTGGCGTTGATCCCAAGCTATTTGCGATAGGTGCTTACGTCATATTTGTTGGGCTGAATATCATCGGCGTGCAAATTGCAGCAACTTTTGAGTTGTTTGTCACCGTGTTGGCGATTATCGAGTTGCTTGTATTCATGGGCGTAGTTTCACCTGGCTTTTCTATGACCAATTTCGTGGCTAATGGTTGGTCTGGTCAAAGCACATTCACTTCAGCGGCAATTCCCGGCATTGTGGCGGCGATTCCTTTTGCCATATGGTTTTTCCTTGCGATTGAAGGCGTAGCCATGGCAGCAGAAGAAGCAAAAGATCCTAAGAAGACGATTCCTAAAGCCTATATCGCTGGCATTCTTACGCTGACTGTTTTAGCGATGGGTGTGATGATATTCGCGGGTGGAGCTGGAGACTGGACTGCACTTTCTAATATCAATGACCCATTACCACAAGCTATGAAGATGATTGTTGGTGAGCATAGTGGTTGGTTGCACATGCTGGTCTGGATTGGCTTGTTTGGTTTGATTGCATCATTCCACGGCATTATTCTTGGCTACTCACGTCAGATATTTGCTTTATCGCGCGCTGGTTACATGCCTAAGTTTTTTGGTGAGGTGAACGATAAATTCAAGACGCCACATCGTGCGATTATTGCTGGTGCTGTTGTAGGTGTGGCCGCCATTCTGAGCGATGACTTCCAGTTCAACGGTATGACGTTGACAGCTAACTTGATCACCATGGCCGTTTTCGGTGCGATTGTGATGTACATCGTTTCCATGATGAGCCTGTTTGCGTTACGCAAAAATGAGCCAAATCTTGAACGCCCATTTAAAGCGTATGCATATCCATTGTTCCCAGCGATTGCATTAGGCCTTGCGCTGATCAGTCTTGTGACGATGATTTACTACAATCAGCAACTCGCTCTGGCATTTGCTGTACTGATGGCGCTTGGCTATGCTTACTTCAGCATGACCCAACATCATCGTGATGCTTCGTCTGATAACACCATCGTAAAAACAGCTTAATCTGCTTAGCTACCCTCGGTTCTACTGTCTTCTCTCGTAACTGAGAGAGGGCAGTTCAGGGGTTTAACCCGTTAATAGATGGGCAATAGATGAGACATGTATGGTTTACAAATACACTACAGGCTTACACACCTACCAGTTTTCTAATTTAAAAGAGGTCATGGCGAAAGCCACGCCTGCCAGATCGGGCGATTATCTTGCTGGTGTTGCAGCAGAAACCTACGCCGAACGCATGGCAGCCCGTATGTGCCTGGCTGATGTGCCACTCAAACGTTTCCTTGAAGAATTACTGGTTCCCTACGAGACCGATGAAGTTACCCGGCTCATTATTGATAGCCATGATAAAACTGCCTTTGCCGAAATCAGTCACCTGACAGTAGGTGGTTTTCGTGACTGGCTGCTTTCAGATGCCGCAGATAGCGCGACGTTAAAACGTGTATCACTCGGCATTACGCCAGAGATGGCTGCTGCGGTAAGCAAACTGATGCGTAACCAAGATTTGATTCTGGTCGCTAAAAAATGCCATGTCATCACTGCATTCAGAAATACCATCGGCCTGCCTGGCCATATCTCAAGCCGTTTACAGCCTAACCACCCAACCGATGATGCGCGTGGTATCGCCGCTTCTATCGTAGATGGCCTGATGTATGGCTCTGGTGATGCGGTGATTGGCATCAATCCCGCGACGGACAGCATTCCTGCCCTCATGGATTTGTACTATCTGGTGGATGAAATAATCAACCAGTACGAGATACCTACGCAATCTTGCATATTGACCCACGTGACCAACCAGATTCAACTGATTGAAAAAGGCGCGCCACTAGACTTGGTGTTCCAGTCGATAGCGGGCACAGAAAAAGCCAATAAAAGCTTTGGTATAGACCTCGCTATATTGCAGGAAGCACAAGAGGCGGCGCTCTCACTCAACCGCGGCACAGTTGGTAACAACGTGATGTATTTTGAGACAGGCCAAGGTTCTGTGCTTTCAGCCAATGCTAATTTCGGGGTGGATCAACAGACCTGCGAAGCGCGTGCTTACGCCATTGCAAGGCGATTCTCACCATTGCTTACCAATACAGTTGTCGGATTTATCGGCCCAGAATATCTTTACGATGGTAAGCAGATTATTCGTGCGGGCCTTGAAGACCATTTCTGCGGCAAGCTGCTTGGTGTGCCACTAGGTTGCGATGTTTGTTATACCAACCACGCCGAGGCTGATCAGGACGATATGGACACCTTGATGACCTTGCTAGCAACCGCTGGTTTGACCTTTATCATGGGTATTCCAGGTGCAGATGACATTATGCTCAATTACCAGACCACTTCGTTTCATGACACCTTGTACATTCGTAAAGTGCTCGGCCTAAAGGCCGCGCCAGAGTTCGAACAATGGCTGAAAAAAATGAATATCATGGATAGCAATGGCCAAGTGCAGCCTGTGACCGCCGCACACAATATGCTGCAAAACATGCCTAAACATTTATTAGCTGCTGCATAACATGAGTAACTCAGATAAACCTAACTTAGCACCAGATGCCTTCGTACAAGACCCATGGCAACAACTCAAAGGTTTTACCCGCGCCCGTATTGCGCTGGGCAGAGTAGGTAGCAGCTTACCAACGAAAGAGGTGCTGGATTTTGGTCTAGCACATGCCATGGCGAGAGATGCCGTACATTTAGCACTAGATGTGGATGCATTAGATCACTCGATTGCCGAACTCGGTAACACGACTCTCAGAGTGCACAGCAAAGCCCCAGATCGTGCTAGTTATTTACTACGCCCTGATTGGGGTCGTCGGCTAAATGATGCAAGCCTCTCGCTGCTGCAAGATGCCAAACCGAAAACCCCCATTGATTTTTTGGTGGTAGTCGGCGACGGCCTTTCCTCATTAGCTGTTGAGCGGCATGTAGAGCCTTTGTTGCGGGAAATGTTGGTTTGCATGCCAGAAGCATGGGCTATGGGTCCCGTGGTGATTGCTAGCCAAGCACGCGTTGCGATTGCCGATGAAATTGGCGAGGCACTTGGCGCACGTATGACAGTTATGTTGATTGGTGAGCGCCCCGGTTTAAGCTCACCTGATAGCCTAGGTATTTATCTAACTTATGCCCCAAAACTGGGTTACAGCGATGCCGACCGTAATTGCATTTCGAATGTGCGACCAGAAGGCCTGAATTACCCCGCAGCAGCTAAAAAACTGATGTGGCTAGCGAAAGAAGCGATGCGTTTACAGGTTTCTGGTGTTGCATTGAAAGATGAAAGTGACTCAGTGCAGATTGAGGTGGTGGCGACAGTGCAGTTGCCAAGCTTCTAACGTAAGGGTTAATCAACGAATTAGTATGTCATCGAAAAAATACTAAAGACTCCTAACGACCCATAGCAAAGGTTTAAATTAATATCTGTAGTACCTCTTCGTTTGCTTTAAGTCTCCTTTTTTATGGAAAGTATGCAGTTGAAAGACTTCTAATTGACGTTATGATTAAATGTGGTCAGAATCATTCTGAACTCCATTAAAGCAGCCGCAAAAAAAATGAAAAATATAATGCGCTCACTGTTTCTACTTTCCTTTTTCCTGGCACATTCGTGTGCTAGCGCCCAAGACTTAACAATTATTTTTACAAAATATAGTCCACCCTATGTATTTGAGAACGATACAGGGATAGTTGTAGAAATTGTACGCACTGCATTAGAAGATAAAGGCTATAAGATAAAGCCTGTGTATGTGCCTATTGGTCGTGGTTTCAAGATGTTTTCTGACAAGCAGGTGGATGGCACTACCATTATTCAAGAAAGCGCAGGGCTGCAGGCTTATTATTCCGATGATTTCATGCAGTATCATAATTTGGCATTCGCATTGAAGTCTCGGAATTTCGATATACGGAGCATCACTGATCTCAGAGGCAAATCCATTCTCAGCTTCCAGCGGGCAGACGTGTCACTGGGGGAGGAGTTTCGGAAAATTGCCACGCGTAACTCCAAATATAAAGAGATAGCTCAACAAGAGGCTCAAGTACAAGTGCTACTTTTAGGACGAACCGATATCGCAGTAATGGATGAGAATATTTTTCATTATTATCGACAGCAACTCATTACCGAAGGTAAGGCAGACAAGAATCAGGAATTTATCGGTTTCAAGATTTTTCCTCCAACACCATACAAAGCGGCATTCAAAGACCCTCAAATTCGGGATGCCTTTAATAAAGGTATTGCTGCGATGCGTAAAGATGGCCGATATGAGGCTATCTATCGCAAATACAACGGTCAGTACTTCCCCATCAGAAAATAAGAATAACTAAGCGCCTAACCGAAGAGTATTCAACAACTATGAACAAATCACTTCGAGCCAAACTGGCCATTCTGCTAATTATAACGGTCACCACCGTCCTTGCTGTATTTGGACTGTATGGTCATCTGCAGCTTCGGGAAGAGTTGAATAAAGATTTTTTAGTTACGGAAAATGCCACACTTGAGCGTGTATCTGAAAGTGTGGCAACCCCGATGTGGGAAGTAAATATCGACGCTATTACCAATATCCTGCACGCGCAATTCAGAAATCGGGATATTGCATTTCTGCGAGTGGATGATGGTGATGGCAAACTAATGGCCGCATTGGAACGGGATGTTCAGGGCAATGTCCTCCCGACACAACAAACTCCTAGATCTGATGCCCTTGTGGTCAGTCAAGATGTATTTCATACCGGTGATGTCATTGAGCGTATCGGAAAATTGACAATTGTTTTCACGCGAGACCGATTGGATGCCACCATTGATAGAAATGCCCAACGACTAGTGACGGAAACACTAGTGATTGTAGTAATACTCACATTCCTGCTGCTCGTAAGTTTGAGAATCATCTTTAAACCTATCGCGGAACTCCGCAATGCTCTCATGCAACTGGCTAACAAAAATGAGAGCGGTCGGGCAGATATCTCCGAGTTACCTGAAAGCCCTCATAGAGAGCTTGCTGAAGTTACACGCGGATTCAACCTAACTTTACGCAAGATTCGCGAAGAGGCTCGGCTAAAAGAAACAATACTATCTGGCAAAGCACAGGCCGGTGAGTTATCTCAGCAATTACAGACCGCAGAGGATTACGTTATTTTTGGCCAGCGAACGCTTAAATATCTGGTCCCGTGGTTAGGTGCCGATATTGCCGCCTTTTTCACACGAGATGAAACCGGCGAACAGTTTGAGTTCGTTGCTGGCCATGGAATAGGGGTTGCCCAGCGGAAGACATTCCATTCCGGTGAAGGTCTAATCGGAGAGGCGGCACTCGTTGGCGAGATAGTGACGTGTCGCGATCTTACTGATGATATGGTACGGATCGAGTCCTCCATCATCTCTACTTTGCCGCAAGTTGTCTCCATCGTACCGGTCATAGGAAGTAATGGCACTTTAGCTGTCATCGAGCTTGGTTATTTGCATGAGCCGCTTTACCAGACCGAAATTCTGGCAGATGCACTTCCAGTTATAGCATTCAGCCTGGAATTGTTAATGAGCAAACAGGCGACGCTCAAAGAGGTGAAACGCAAGGAAGAACAGCAGCAAGCGCTCGAGGATACCGAGGCTTGGTATCGTAGCATTATTGGGTCTGCACCAGACGGTATGCTGGTAGTTGATTCGGGCGGTACTATTACGCACTGTAACACTAAGATGGAAGACATCTTCGGCTACAGCCAGGATGAGATGCTCGGGATGTCTGTAGATATGCTAGTGCCGATGGATATACGAGGCCATCACTATAAACTTAGGGATGGTTTTTTTGCCAATGGTGGTTCACGCTCCATGGGCGAGGGTAAGGAATTAAATGGAATGCGGAAGGACAATAGCACTTTCCCAGTGGAAGTTAGTCTATCGTTATTGCCTGCCTTAGGAGGACGCGGCCCCAGTGTATGTGCCTCGGTACGCGACGTTACCCAACGAGTCGCTGCAGAGAAACTCGTTCGGGAAAGCGAGAAACAGATTCGACTGATGCTGGAGTCCAGCCCCGTTGCAGTTCGCGTCGCCAGCAGTGAAAGCGGCCATATTGTGTTTGCCAACCGCTCGTATGCAGATATGTTCGGCATCGATCCTAACAACTTGGTTGGTTTAGATCCTGCTCGTTTTTATCAAGATGAAGCGGATCTGAAATCGGTCATGCAGCATCTATCTGATAAAGAGGATGTCATCAACCATCCGATTGGTCTTGTCCGGGAGGATGGTACAAAGATTTGGGTGCTTGCTTCGTATTTTCATATGCAGTACGGCGGTGAGCTTTGCATCCTTGGTTGGTTCTTTGATGTCACTGAGCTCAGGCGCGCCAAAGAGTTAGCGGAAGATGCCACACGCATGAAGTCGGATTTCCTCGCTAATATGAGTCATGAGATACGCACCCCGATGAATGCCATCATCGGCATGGCCCATTTGGCCCTCAAAACAGACTTGACGCCCCGCCAGCGTGACTATATCAAAAAGGTACAAAACTCTGGCCAGCATCTTTTAGGCATCATCAACGACATCTTAGACTTTTCCAAAATAGAAGCGGGTAAGCTCAGCATGGAAAGTGCTGATTTCGAGCTGGATAAGGTGCTGGATAACGTTAGCAACCTGATCTCAGAGAAAGCCTTCGCTAAGGGTCTGGAGCTGGTATTTGATATTGAGTCAGCAGTGCCAAATCATCTCAATGGCGACTCCTTGCGTCTGGGTCAGATTCTCATCAATTACGCCAACAATGCGGTCAAGTTCACTGAAAAAGGTGAAATCGTAATATCGGCGCGCGTATTAGAAGAGTCGGAACAGAATGTCTTTCTCGAGTTCTCGGTGCGAGATACTGGTATCGGTCTCACAGAAGAGCAGCTAGGCAAACTGTTCCAGTCCTTCCAACAGGCAGATACCTCGACCAGCCGCAAATATGGCGGCACAGGGCTTGGGCTGGCAATCTCTAGGCAGCTGGCTGTGTTGATGGGCGGTGAGGTGGGGGTGGAAAGTGAATATGGTAAGGGCAGTCGGTTCTGGTTCACGGCACGCCTAGGCAGATCCAGCAACAAACCCAAACTACTGATTCCTAAACCGGACTTGCGTGGGCGCCGCATACTCATCGTGGACGATAATGAGATCGCTCGTCTGGTGCTTCAGGAGATGCTAGAAAGCATGACGTTCAATGTCAATCAGGCGGCGAGCGGAGAGCGCGCGCTCGAGATGATTGCCGAGGCGGATACTGGCGGTGACCCATTCGAGGTGGTGTTTTTGGATTGGCGCATGCCATTGATGGATGGTATCGAAACCGCACGTAAGATCCGCAAGCTACGCATACGCCGCCAGCCGCACATGGCGATGGTTACAGCCTATGGGCGTGATGAAGTCATTCGCGAAGCAGAGACAGCGGGATTCCAAGATATCTTGATCAAGCCCGTGAATGCCTCGATGCTGTTCGATACCACCATCCGGATTCTAGGCGATACCGAGACAGAGTCTCGTTCCAGCACACGCGATGTTTCGACCACAGTGGAGGATCTTGCTGTTATTAAGGGCGCCACTATCCTGCTAGTGGAAGATAACGAACTGAATCAGGAAGTCGCCATGGGCCTCCTATTAGACGGTGGGTTCAAGGTCGACATTGCTGAAGATGGCGTTCAGGCCATCCGCATGATTACTGATAAAGCCTATGATGTCGTTCTCATGGATATGCAGATGCCTGTGATGGATGGCATTGCTGCCACTATTGAATTACGCAAACAACCGAAGTTCGCTAATCTCCCTATCATCGCCATGACAGCAAATGTCATGGAACAGGATCGTCGTCGCTGCGACGAAGCGGGTATGAGTGATTTTGTTGCCAAGCCGATCGACCCAGATGAGTTATTCTCAGTATTGCTGCGTTGGATCAAGCCAAGAAAATCTAAAACCTCAACAGAAGGGCGTTCGCGCAAACTTAAAGATGTATCAATTACTATACCCGTTGTCGATGGCCTGGATACCGAACTTGGTCTCAAGCGCGTACTCGGAAAAAAACCGCTCTACTTAGTACTTCTCAACAAGTATGTCGTGGGGCAAAGCGAGACTGCGGATGTGATTCGGCAAGCTCTATTGGCTAATGATATAGACCTAGCCGAACGTACGGCACATACTGCCAAGGCAGTATGTGGCAATATCGGGGCAACAAAATTGCAGGAACTGGCTAAAGAACTGGAGTCCATGATTCACATGCAAGCATCTTTCGATACCATCGAACCTAAGCTGCAAGTCTTTGCTTTGATGCAAAATGCGATGGTCAGTGCGATTCAGCAAGCTCTCCCAAACACTGATGAGAAAACAATCCAGATTGATGAGGCCGTCTTATCCAAGGTATTACAAAGCCTGTCTGTGTCGCTTGCAGAAAACGATAGTGAAGCCAACGAAATACTCGAGTTGAATTTCAGTTTATTGAAGTCATCAACTGATCATGAACGATTCACAGCCCTTGAAGGCGCTATTGCCCGTTTTGATTATGAGACAGCACTGAATCATGTAGTGCAGATTGCCACTCTGCGGAATATCGTGCTTGATATGCCCGCCTCACCCAATTGAGATTACTCAAACAATCAAAGGAGCTACACTATGAACGATTCTACGAATTCGGCTTATATCGACAAGCTGACTATCCTTGTCGTTGACGACACGCCGGATAACCTCAGTCTTATGAGCGGCATTCTTAAAGATAGCTATAAGGTTAAAGTTGCCAACAGTGGTGAAAAAGCACTCCAAATCGCAGATTCTGTCCCAGCTCCTGACCTGATCCTTCTCGACATCATGATGCCCGGGATCGATGGCTACCAAACTTGTACCCGTTTACAAACTCATGCTAATACGCGAAATGTCCCCATCATTTTTCTCACAGCAAAAGCTGAGGTTGAAGATGAGACTTATGGTCTTGAATTGGGCGCTGTCGATTACATCACTAAACCGATTAGTCCACCTATCCTGCTTGCAAGAGTCAAGACGCACCTTGAGCTCAAACGCGTGCAGGATTTTTTGCGCGATCAGAATCAATTTCTAGAAGCTGAAGTGCAAAAGCGCACAGTTGAAGTCATGGCTATTCAAGATGTAACCATCCATGCTATGGCTTCGCTTGCCGAAACGCGTGACAACGAAACGGGCAATCATATTCGCCGCACTCAGCACTACATCAAGGTCTTGGCGGAAAAATTACGTCACCATCCTCGATTTGCTTATTTTCTCGATGATGACAAAACACTCGATATGCTATTCAAATCCGCGCCACTTCACGATATTGGAAAAATTGGCATACCAGACCGCATTTTGCTTAAACCTGGCCGTTTTGAGCCTGAAGAGTTTGAGGTCATGAAAACGCATACAACAATCGGACGAGACTCGATTCAGCATGCTGAACAACAGTTAGGCATCGAGGTGCCTTTTTTGGCCTTAGCAAAAGAGATCGCATATGGACATCAAGAGAAGTGGGATGGCAGCGGATATCCCCAAGGTCTGGCAGGCGATGACATTCCTATTTCTGCTCGGCTCATGGCTGTGGCCGATGTCTACGATGCGCTAATCAGTAGGCGCGTATATAAAGAGGGGATGCCACATGAAAAAGCTGTTGAGATCATCCTGCAGGGGCGAGCTCAGCATTTTGACCCAGACATGGTTGATGCTTTTATTGAGTTACAAGACGAGTTCCGACGTATCGCCGCTTCGCATGCTGATAATGACGAAACAATGGCTGAAAAAGCTAGCTATATGGAGATAGCTATCGCTGAGAAAATTTAACGAATTCACTTCTACGATTCAGCGGACACCGTTAAATCGATTACTCATTACCGAATGTGTTATTACTGGCAAAGATTAGTGTCTATATCAAATTCATTCGTTAAGTCGTTTTTGAAGTTTAACTGGTGAATGTCCGCTTCTGGCCAAAAGCAGTCATTGCCGATTAATTAATTACGGGCGTTAGATGAATTGTAGGACTTTAGTTGAGGCTACGTAAGCGCTTGAAGGTCATAGAAGGCAATTCACCAAACATCTTTTTGTATTCTTGCGAGAAGTGGCCAAAATGCCAAAAGCCCCAATAAGCAGCGGCTTCAGTGACAGAGTTTGCGGTTTTGAGCATGTGGCGTACACCATTCAGGCGTTCTGCACGTAGGTAGGCAATCGGGCTGATATTGAGCAGGTTCTGAAAACAGTATTGCAAAGTACGGCGGCTTACACCGAGTTTTAGGCATAGGTCAGCCACACTCACCGCGTTATCTTGATTACTTATTACAATCTCACGCGACTCGGCGATGATCTTCCAGCATTTTGCGGTAGAAATCGGGTCGCTATAGGTTTCATGCTGGCTTAATAAGCTCTCAGCGACTAATGAAATTACGCTAGCCCTCAATGACTCGATCATTTGCGCATCTTCAAGTAAAGCGGGGGTGTGGCTTACCGTTTCAAACACGCCCGTCATGAATTGGCGAAAGTTATTTACTTCATGCATGCCCATTGGCTCTACATGCGCATTTTCGCAATGGTCAATGACTGTTTGCTGGTCATCCGCTGAGAGCGTTGCTAACAATGCAGCACGATTGACAGATATGCCGCCCATCACCAGTTCAGTCGGTGAGAGGAACTCAAAACCATTGCTGCCAGAAAAAATATGCATGGATTCAGCTTGGCTGATAGAGCCACAAAAGAGACCATTACTTTCTGACCGAATTGGCATGCCAACTGCAATGACATCATCTCCCAGCTTGCCACTTTGAAACAGTTTTTGGCTGGTGTGTTCCATAAACAGGTGTGTATCTTGAAATTTCATTTCTGAAATAAAGCCGTTGAAATTGCCTGATGAAATCTGTGAATAATCTTGATTCCAGCCTTGTAGTAGCGCTGCCTGTTCGTCAAAATCATGGGTTTGCTGATGGTTGAAACTGAACGCGGGGTCTGCTGGAGCAGGCATTGCAATAAGGCGGGGATTTGATTCCATGGCGGCTGCTCCCTGTGATCAGTTAAGCAAAACGTAGTCTTGATAAGGCGTTGTGTTGATTGGGATTTAACCAGCAATAATCATGCCCATAAAAACACGCTTTATTCTTTAATTTCAATAGCTTTGCTCTCTATTTCCGCACCGTTTTATTGCTATTTTAATTAGTATGCACCATTACCAACTAGGCACTTGATTAAGCACTGCTGGAAATGCGCGACTACGGTAAAATTACGGCATGAATAATTCAAACAATCAAAACAATTCCCAGCAGAAGATAAACGCAGAAATAGAGTCTCTAGACCAAGAGGGGCGGGGCGTTTCGCATGTTGAGGGCAAGACTATTTTTATTGATGGGGCGTTGCCAGGTGAAATAGTGACTTATATTTCAACGCGCAAAAAATCCAGCTATGAGTTTGCGCATGTAGATCAGGTAATCAAAGCCTCAAATTTGCGCACAACGCCTAAATGCAGGCACTTTGGGCAATGTGGTGGCTGTTCGATCCAGCATCTGGAGTTTTCAGGGCAGGTGGCGGCCAAGCAGCGCATGCTGGAAAGCAATCTCAAACATATAGGCAAGGTTAAAGCAGAGTCGATATTGCCGCCTTTGTATGGGCCAGCTTGGGGCTACCGTCACAAGGCACGTTTGCGTGTGAAATATGTGGAGAAAAAGCAGCGTGTGTTGGTGGGGTTTAACGAAAAAGCTACGCGCTTTGTGGCCGATATTCAGAGTTGTGATGTGTTGGTGCCTAGCGTTTCCAAACTCATCATGCCGTTGCAAGAATTGATTATAAAGTTGAGCTTGCGAGATCGTATTCCGCAAATTGAGGTTGCAGTCGGTGAACATGCGATTGTGTTGGTATTGCGGATTATGGATCCACTTGCTCCTGCTGACGAGCCATTGCTACGGTCATTTGCTGATGAACACCAAGTGCAGATTTGGACGCAAAGCAAAGGCCCCGATACGGTAATGCCTTTTTATCCATTAGATGGCGTAGCCCTCAGCTATTCGCTGCCTGAATACAATTTAACTTACCCGTTCAAGCCGACCGAGTTCACGCAAGTGAATCCGCATATCAATAAAGTCATGTTGCGGCGTGCCATGCAATTATTGAAGCCTCAAGCCGATGAGCGTATTGCCGATTTTTTCTGCGGCCTAGGTAACTTTACTTTGCCTATTGCGCGCAGTGGCGCCAAGGTATTTGGCTTTGAAGGTTCAGCGGCGTTGGTCGGCAGGGCAGTGGAGAGCGCTTCGCTAAATGCCTTGCAAAATCAGGTGCATTTTAGCGAGGCTGACTTGTTTAAAATCACGCCAGCCAGCCTTAATGCCTTAGGACATTTTGATAAATGGCTGATAGACCCGCCGCGCGATGGCGCAATGGAGTTGGTTAAAGCCTTACCGGAAGATCGCAACATGTTGCCCAAAGCGATTGTCTATGTCTCTTGTAACCCCGCTACGCTAGCGAGAGATGCAGGGATTCTCGTCAATGAAAAAGGCTACGTATTAAAAACTGCTGGCGTCATCAATATGTTTCCGCATACTTCGCATGTGGAATCTATAGCGCTATTTGCATTAGCTAGTTGAACTAGGCTGGTTTAATTAGCCTAGCCAGCGATATTGAGCAAAATTTATTTGCTCAATATCTCACGATAGATCGCTTCTCTCTCCTGCTGATTGGCTTGTACTAATTTGGAAAAAACTCTGTCGTCCAGCCGCCTCATTTTTCGGCGATTAGATTTAATCTCAATCTCTCGCCAGCCCATGAGTATCAGCCAATCCCATAACTCCTGGGTAACTGCTGCTGTGATCTTCATTGCAGTTTGTTGCTTTGCAATATAAGCATTCATTGCGGGCGGCTTGCCAACTTTGGGCATACGGCGACGTTCTTTAGATGGTTTGCCACCAAATACGAGGGTTTTTAGCGCATCAAACATTAAAGCAGCTCCTTTTAGTCATCCCCGACTTGATAGCAGCTAAATCCAAACTACTGATACTTCATGCAATTTTCTATAGGTAATGAGTTTTTACTCAAATATCCCGATTGCTTCTTTTCATTATGACTTATGCAGATGTAATATCAACATATGAGAGCAACATAGGTTTTTAAAAGTTGCCTGAAATATTCAATTAAAAAACCATTCCAAGAATGGGTATCAAGGGACTAGAACATCGGGGATAGCAATGAGGAACGTAATATGGCATCCCGACATGAGAAGCAGATTTATGAGGGTCAGTCTCGCAGGCTAGAAGAGCGCCGCAAAAATGACCGCAGAAAATCCGTCAATATCATTAAATTTCTCAGTTATTTGGCGGTAGCCATCGTCGCAGTGGCAGTAGTGAAATTTCTAAAATTATAGAGTGGTTATGAAACAACTGGCACTTGTCATTATCTTAATAAGCGCCTGTTTTTCAGCTTGTAGCAAGCCGTCTGAGCCTAGTGAAAAAGCTCAGCCTGCAATTCGTATTGCGTTGGCACAAGCACCGCTCAACCTTGACCCACGCTTTGCTACTGATGCGGCATCCGCGCGTATCAATCACTTGTTGTATCGATCACTTGTGGATTTTGATGAGCATTCTTTGCCAGTGCCATCTTTGGCCAACTGGCAGAAAATCAGCCCAATCCTCTATCGTTTCAAATTACAGCAACAAGGCCGCATTTTTCAAAACGGCGCAACCTTGACTGCAGACGATGTTGCTGCAACTTACCAATCTTTTACCCAACTCAAAAGCTCTCCACTAAGTAATGAGTTTGCCAATATTCAGCAAGTTAAAGTGATTGATGTCGATACCGTTGATTTTTATCTCAAGACTGCAGACCCGCAATTTCCATCACGCTTAATCATTGGAATTTTGCCTGCGGATTTAGTCAAGTCAGGCCATGATTTTGCGCATCAACCCATCGGCAGTGGACCGTTACAATTAGTGAGTTGGAATAGCCAACTAGTGCTTGAGAGAACCGTAGATCATCAGGTTTTTAGTCTGTCAGAAGTCAAAGACCAGACGGTGCGTGTCCTTAAACTCATGCGTGGTGAGGTTGATATGCTACAAAGTGATCTGCCGCCAGAGCTCGTGAAATACCTGGGCCAGCAGCCTGAAATCGCCGTGCAGTCAGCACAGGGTGCTAATTTTTCCTACATCGGCTTCAATATGCAAGATGCGCTCTTGAGCAAGCCTTTAGTGCGGCTTGCCATTGCACATGCCATTGATACGCCCGCAATCATCAAGCAAGTGTTAGTGGCCGATAGCCGTCAGGCTGCTGCAATATTGCCGCCAGAGCACTGGGCAGGTAATCCAGCGCTTGCTCCATACGATTACAACCCCAAGCTAGCGCGTGAACTACTTTTAAAGGCTGGTATTCAGTTACCGCTCAAACTTACCTATAAAACTTCTACCGATGCCCAACGAGTGCGGCTTGCCACCATCATGCAAGCACAAATGCAGCCTGCAGGCATTGATCTCGAAATCAGAAGCCTGGATTGGGGCACTTTTTTTGATGACATCCAGCATGGAAAATTTCAGTTGTATGGCCTTACATGGGTCGGCATCAAAACCCCAGAAATCTATCGCCTGGCCTTTCATAGCCTATCCATTCCACCCAAAGGTGCAAATCGCGGGCAGTTCAAAGACGTTAAGCTAGATCAACTGATAGAGGCCGAAAACTGGCCGGCCGTTACGCAGTACGTACATGAGCAATTGCCCTATATTCCGCTTTGGTACGAAGGCCAGTTTGTCGCAATGCGTAAAGATTTGATAGATTACGGCTTGAAGGCAGATGGCAGTCTGGATGGCCTTGCAACAATCCACAGAAATTAATATTTTTCTAGGGTTATATTTTCTGCTTGAAACCTAACGTGGCTTGGTTACGCAGGGTGCGCAACAAAGTAAGTTGCTGCGGCTTTATCTTTAAGCCATTGATGATATTTGAATCCGCATAAATCAAACCAATCACTTTATTTTTAACCGTAATTGGCAGCAAGAGAAAGCTTTTTGCTTTCACTTTTTGATGTAGCCACGCGGGGATTTTTGAAGCAATATTCTCAGCGGAGACATCTTCAATCACGATATCTACCCCTTTATCTACTGCTACATGAAATACATCAGGAGTACCGTCTAGCGGAAAGCTTAAATCGCCCAACAATTGGCTAATTTCTTTCCCAAATCCAAATTTGGCCGACATGCTGTTTTTCTTGGGGTCGCGGATAAAAATGATGGTGCGGTTAAATTCCATGCCGCGATATATGGTTTCAACCACCATTTGCAGTAAATCGTTAAGGGTAAAGTCATGAATGAGTGTGTTGGTGATGTCCTGAATCCCCTCGTTCAATATGCTTTCAGGCGTCCTTGCTTGTTTGTCCTCAACCATTTCAGCTTCTAATTGCTGAATAGCATTCATGAGATTGTCTTCTTCTTTAATAGCTATCGGCGCTTGAGTGGCGCCCGTCCATGCACTGATGGTTTGCAGCACAGGGCTTTTGGCCACAGAGATATTTAAAATAGAAGCACATTGCTGCATTTCCTCCAGCCCTTCTTTAAGCGCTTTGTCGAGTGCATCACTGTTTAATTCAGTGGCGTCTTTGTATCGATCAGCTAAAACGCTTAATGCCGAAACTCTCTCAGTTTCCAAAGTATGGAGTGCCATCATGCATAGTTCATTAGCCAGTGAAGTTATCGCGCTTAATCGTTCAAGCTCAGATTGCGTCGCTTTGATTTTTTGAGAGGTCTGTTTTTTCATGCCGTGAATGAGACGCTCTGGAAAGCACCATTTTTTCGCTACTGCGTTGCCTATCTCCTGATAACTGACTCCAAGAGTCTGCACGACAGCTTTTTGCTCTGGAATGCCATCAGCAATCAGTGCATGAATCTTCTGGCTTTCTTCATAAAAAAAGAACACCGCCAGTAAACGACCCAAGTTCTGGAACATGCCGCAGATCATGCCTTCTTCTGGGTCCGAAAGCTTATTCTCTCGGCATAGAGATTTCGCAACTACACCCGCGAAAAACGCCATCACAATATCGTTTTTCATTTCTTGCGCTTGTGACTTGTTTTGCATGAATTCAAGCAGGATCAAACTCATAGAGAGGTTCCTGACAGTATCCTGCCCAAGAATAATGACTGCTTTTGATATCGTATTAATGCGGCCGCCATATTGGCTAAAATTGACGGTATTAACGAGTTGCAGTACTTTGTGTGTGAGCGAAACGTCATGCAGAATGGCGTTGGTCAAGGTCTGGTTGTGGCCAAGGTCATTCTCAACAATACGATTGATCTCCGCCACCGTTGCGGAAAGCGCTGGGAAACCATGGCTACTATCCATGCGGTTTAGAATTTTTTGTAGTGGAGATGAAGCAGATGCTAGATTGATGTTTGTCATACTTGCATGCTAACAAGCAACCACTAGCATCACAACAGGCTGGGCTAATTTACTTTCACACTCTGATTGGTATATCGATACTTGAATTCATGATCGTCTGTTAATATCTTCTGCAACTTGATTCTCTGCGGTTGAATCTCTAGCAACTTCATCAATATGCGCATTCAGATATCTATAAAACTTCAAATGCTTACCCTGCTAAACCTTCAAGATGAGGCAGTCGTGACGTTCGCGGTTTCAACCGCAGCCAACGGCGCAGGCGAGCAAAAAAACAGTTTCCAAACGCCACGCGGCAAACATATTATCCGCGCCAAAATAGGCGCTGGTGCTGCGCCCAACACAGTTTTCAAAGGCCGCAGACCAACAGGCGAAATCTTCACGCCTGATTTAATGATTGCGCACCCAAGTCGCGATTGGATTTTGACGCGTATTTTGTGGTTATCGGGCACTGAAGTTGGCAAGAATCGGTTGGGTAATGTGGATACCATGCAGCGCTATGTGTATATCCACGGTTCGCCAGACAGTGTGGAGATGGGCAAGCCAGGCTCGCATGGTTGTATCCGTATGCGTAACCAAGATGTCATTGCTCTGTTTGATCTGGTACCTGTTGGTACGCCTGTGAACATTACGGAAGACTAGGCTTTGTTAGTCAAACGGCTGCTTGGGCTGATCCCTGTTGCATTTGGCATATTGCTGCTCACGTTTTTGCTGGTGCATTTAGTGCCGGGCGACCCGGTGGATGTGATGTTGGGCGACTCTGCGGCTTCATCAGACCGAGCGCAGTTACGTGCCGAGTTGGGCTTGGATCAAGCTTTGCCTGTGCAGTTTATCAGCTACATCACTCATCTGGCGCAGGGCGATTTTGGGCGTTCCATTCATACTCAAACACCAATATTCACTTTGTTACTTGAGCGTATTCCTCACACTGCGCAACTAGCTGTCACAGCGCTGTTGATTGCTGTCGCAATAGGCTTGCCGCTAGGTATCTTCGCTGCGCTTAAAGCTGGTAAATGGCTAGACCACAGCGCCAGCGTATTGAGTTTATCACTCTCTGCCATGCCACATTTCTGGCTCGGGCCTTTATTGATGTTGGTTTTTGCATTGTGGCTAGGTTGGCTACCAGTGAGCGGTATGGAGCACGCGAACTCAATTGTATTGCCAGCGATGACTTTGGGTTTTGGGCTGGCCGCTATCCTCATCCGTATGACGCGTGCGAGCTTGCTTGAAGTGCTGAATGAAGATTTTGTACGTACAGCTCGCGCTAAAGGCTTAAGCGAACAAGTGGTGATTTTGCGCCATGCTTTACGCGCGGCATTATTGCCGATCATCACGGTGCTCGGTTTGCAGTTGGGTAGCTTGCTGGCAGGTGCCGTGATTACCGAAACGGTATTTGGCTGGGATGGCATTGGCCGCTTACTAGTGGAATCCATAGAAAAGCGCGATTACCCCGTGACTCAAGCCTGTGTGCTGGTAATAGCACTAAGCTATGTGCTGATTAATCTGGCGACAGATTTACTTTATGCAAAGCTAGACCCGCGATTGCGATTTGCATCATGAATACTCGGGCAGCTCAATACTGGCCATTGGCTATTCTATTTTGTTGGTTATTGCTGGTTTTAATCGCCAAACTATTACCTTTGCAGCCAGACCATATTGAGCTTACCCACATCCTCGGCAGTGCTAGTCAGCAAGCATGGCTAGGCTATGACGATCTGGGGCGTGATGTGTTTGCAAGATTGCTTACTGGCGCGCAAGTCTCACTTTTTGTCGCATTCTTTGTGACTGCAGTCACGTTTTTATTTGGCACTTTGCTAGGTTTGGTTGCGGGTTTTTATGGCGGCTGGATAGATCGCCTTTTAATGCATATTACGGATGTATTTCTCGCATTCCCAGGCATATTACTCGCGATTGCGTTTGCCGCAGTATTGGGCCCTGGACTGAATAATCTGATATTGGCTTTGAGTATGACGGGCTGGGTCGGTTATGCCAGATTGACTCGTGCGCAAGGGCTTGCATTGCGTGATCGTCAGCATGTGCAAGCAGCGATTTCGCTTGGTGCGTCAGCACCGCGCATTATGTTCAAGCACATGCTGCCACTACTTGCCGCGCCATTACTGGTGGAGGCGACCTACAGTATTGCCAGCTTAGTCATTGCTGAGGCCAGCTTATCGTTTCTCGGGCTTGGCATACAAGCACCTCATGCTTCCTGGGGCGCCATGCTACGGGATGGCGTACGTTTTATGCTGGTAGCGCCGCATTATGTGCTGGCGGTAGGTTTTAGCCTGATGTCGCTGGTGCTGGCGATTAATGTACTGGGCGATCAACTGAGGGATAGATTAGATATAAAGCGTGTCCCAAGCTAAGATTGCATTTATTGATTAACTCCAAATAAAGCCCTGAACTCATGCAACAAGTGCGCAGTTATTGGTATTACGATTTAGTGATGGTGGCATTCGTCACCGTGCTGGTGTGCTCCAACCTGATTGGGCCAGCCAAGATTTCGCAAATTTCCTTGCCAATTGTCGGTACGCTTACCTTTGGCGCGGGCGTTCTGTTTTTTCCAATTTCATTCATTTTTGGCGATATCCTCACTGAAGTCTATGGCTATGCAAAATCACGGCGTGTGATCTGGGCGGGCTTTGCAGGCTTGGCGTTTGCCTCGCTCATGGCCTGGATGATCGTAGCCTTGCCACCTGCGCCATTCTGGCAAAATCAGGATGCTTACGAGATTGCATTCGGCTCTGCCTGGCGTATTTCGTTGGCCAGCCTGGTTGCCTTTACCGCAGGCGAATTCGTCAACTCGTTTGTGCTGGCCAAAATGAAAATATGGACCAATGGCCGCTGGTTGTGGACGCGCACCATAGGCTCCACAATTTTCGGTGAGGCGGTTGATTCTATTCTGTTTTATCCACTAGCTTTTTATAACACTGGTATCATCCCCAACGATAAATTATGGCTGGTAGTCGTTGCGCAATTTGTTGCGAAAGTGTCGGTGGAGGTTGTGTTGACGCCAGTGACTTACAAAATTGTCGCGTTCCTCAAAAAAGCTGAGAACGAGGATTACTATGATCGCGATACCAATTTCAACCCCTTTAACCTGAAAAGCTAACTATGACATTAGGTCCTGTAATGCTCGATGTAGTTGGCACTGAACTTAGCGCGGATGATATTCGTCGTTTGCAACATCCCTTAGTCGGTGGCGTGATTCTGTTTGCTCGCAATTACACATCGCCTGCGCAATTAAAGGCGCTGACAGCGAGTATCCATGCGGTTCGCCAGCCACCCTTGCTGATTGCCGTGGATCACGAGGGTGGTCGTGTGCAGCGCTTTAAAGAAGGTTTTACCCGTATTCCACCCATGCGTGAGTTCGGCAAGATTTGGGATAAATCACCAAAACGTGCCAAACAATTGGCTGAAGAAGCAGGCTGGATACTAGCCGCCGAGCTGCGCGCGCATGGTGTTGATTTCAGTTTTACGCCAGTGCTGGATATGGATTACGGCGAAAGCCAAGTGATTGGTAATCGTGCTTTCCACAAAAATCCACAAGCCATCAGCGAGCTAGCGTTTGCTTTGATGCAAGGCCTGAAGCGTGGCGGTATGGCGGCAGTTGGCAAGCATTTCCCTGGGCATGGCTTTGTAGTCGCAGATTCACACGTAGCGATTCCTGTTGATGAGCGTAGCTTTGATGAAATTGCCCAAGCGGATTTGCAGCCTTTTCGCCAGATGATAGACGATGGCCTGCCAGCCATCATGCCAGCGCATGTAATCTACCCAAAAGTAGATAGTAAACCTGCTGGTTTTTCAGAGCGCTGGTTGCAGAAAGTACTACGCCAGCGCCTTGAATTCAATGGCGTGATTTTCAGTGATGACCTTTCGATGGAGGGCGCGGTGGTGGCTGGCAATGTGACCGAGCGTGCACTGGCTGCGTTGAATGCGGGCTGCGACATGGTGTTGTTATGCAATCGCCCTGATTTTGCCGACGAGTTGCTGCAAAACCTGAAATGGGATATTTCAGGCCAAAGCCTGGCGCGCTTGGCGCGTATGCATGGCCGTCGCGATCTTGATCATGCTGTGGTGCCAGACATGGTTGCTTTACGTGAAAATCCTGAATTTACGCAAGCTGTGCATGAAGTCGGGCAGGTAGGTTTATCAGAAGCTGATCTATTCAAAGCTTGAATTTTGAGTAAATAACGCCATCTATCTATATGAAGATTTCAATACAACAGCCAATATTTACAACTTGAAACTTTACTTAGCTTACAGCAGTCTTACAATGTATATTGGCTGGTTAAGACATAAGCAATTTTTATTGAAGAGGAAACACAATGGACAATAACTATCAGGTATTAGGTCGTAACACAGAAGTACTTTCAGACACTTCAAACAAGGTATTGCGTAATACATACGCCTTGCTTGGTATGACGATGATCCCAACCGTCATTGGCGCATTTATCGGTATTAGCCTTGATTTGAGCTTCATGGCGCAACACCCAATTATGGCCGTGGTCGGCATGTTGGTGGTGATGTTCGGCTTGATTATGGGCATTAAAGCCAACAGCAACAGCAGCATTGGCGTCTTGTTACTCTTAGCTTTTACCTTCTTTATGGGCGTGATGTTAGGCCCAATCCTGCAAGTAGCCTTGCATCTGCGTAACGGTGGTCAGTTAATCGGTTTGGCCGCTGGCGGTACTGGGATTATCTTTTTAACCTTGGCAGGTATTGCTACCACCACCAAAAAAGACTTTAGCTTTATGGGCAAGTTCTTGATGGTTGGTATCATCATGCTGATCGTTGCTTCATTGGCTAACATGTTCTTCCAGATTCCAGCCTTTCAATTGGCCTTGTCTGGTGTAGGTGTTCTACTGTTCTCGGGTTTCATTCTGTATGACGTGAGCCGTATTGTGAATGGTGGCGAAACCAACTACATCATGGCAACACTGAACATCTATCTGGATATCTACAATCTATTTGTTAACTTGTTACAAATCTTGATGGCTGTATTTGGTGATCGTGATTAAGCAGACGTAAAGTCTCGCTAAACAAAAAACCCGCTTCGGCGGGTTTTTTGTTGGATGACACTTACTGAGATTGTTTCTTTCTTCTACTGGCAAAGAATTGGCTCAATATAGCGCCGCATTCTAATGCCAATATGCCACCTGTGGCCTCTGTGTGATGGTTTAGCCTAGGCTCTTTCATCAAGTCAATCACGCTGCCGCAAGCTCCTGTTTTCGGGTCTGATGCACCATACACTAAGCGTGCAATCCGCGCGTGCTGAATAGCGCCCGTGCACATGGCACAGGGCTCAAGCGTGACGTATAAAGTGCTGCCTACCAGCCGATAATTGCCGAGTTTTTTTGCGGCATCGCGCATGGCAATAATCTCGGCATGTGCACTGGGGTCATGGCTGACGATAGGCGCGTTGCTACCGCGGCCAATGATCTCGCCATCTTTGACCACAATCGCGCCTACTGGCACTTCGCCAGCTTCAGCAGCGAGGTGTGCCAGCTCAAGCGCAACTCTCATGAATTGCTCATCTGCTAGTTCTATTTCTGTTCGGTTCTCACTCACAGGCTATTCACCAGTTCTTTAAATGCTTTGATGGCGGCAGGGCTTATTTTGCTGGCATAACGCAATTGTGTATAGGCATCTGTAATTTGCGCTATCAATTTGGCCTGAGCAGGCAAACGGCGCACAGCACGGCTTGAAAAATCTACAGGCCCTTCGTGTTTGTAGCGCGTTAAACCAGCCTTGCTGAGTTTGTTTAGAAACTGGTCATAAATCTTCTGGATGGCATCTCGCCTGACTTTGTGACCGCGTAAAAGAAAATAGCTTAGCGCGAGCAGAGAAGCTGTAACTAGCCCAAACAGCGCAATGACCAAATCTTGCCAAGAGAAATTTTTGCCGGTCAGGTAGCGCAATAATTGCAATTGCCTATCCTGGTTATAGCCCAGTACCCATTGGTTCCAGCCATTATTGACGGCATCCCAGTGCAGGTAAAGTTTGCGCAAGAGCGGGTAATCGCGCCGTGAGAGCAATGGCAATGCTTCACTATCATTGACCGATTCGGCCACGCCCAATTCTATACGGTCTGGCGATACTGCGCCTGTCGGGTCTACTCGCACCCAACCACGGTCTTGCAGCCAGACTTCCGCCCAGGCATGTGCATCGGACTGGCGGACGATCATGTAATTATCATTAGGGTTGATTTCGCCACCCAAATAGCCAGTGACTACCCGCGCTGGCACGCCTGCAGCACGCATCAGGTAAACAAAGCTGCTGGAGTAGTGCTCGCAAAAGCCTCTACGAGTGTTGAAGAGAAAGTCATCCATCGCATTTTCGCCAAGTGGCGGCGGGCTCAGCGTGTAAACAAAAGGCTCTTCACGATACATTTTGAGGGCTGTGTGGACGATGTCTTCTGGCGACTGGTTTTTCCAGCTTTCGCCAAGTGCTAGAGCTTTTGGGTTTTTATTTTTGGGTAATTGCAGGTCAATTCTTTGTTCGCGCTCACTCAGTCCTGCGGCTTGCAAGGTGTAATTGAAATTGGAGCTCGCGTCATAACGCATGCGCGTGCGCACGGGTTCTTTGGAGATTACTTGTAGCTCATCGGTCACCAAAGCGTCTGCTGGAAATTCTGTTGGCATATCTAGTACTAATAACCATTGTTTGTTATGTGGCTCTAGTGTGACGGTATATTTACTAGTTAGATATTCTGGTGCAGTTTCTGCTGGCATATCAAGCTTTAACAACCATTGCTTGTTATGTGGCTCTAACGTAAGGAAGCTAGTGTTACGAGTGACCCCAAATCCCTTGTTTATCTCAGTTACTTTACTAACGTTGTATGAGTTAATCCGCCATGTGCGGCCATCGTAGGTGGAAAGCACAGGCCCGCGCCAGTACAGTTGTTTCTTGGCAGGTGGTTTGCCATGAAACTCCACGCGAAAAGCGGTTGCGCCAGATAAGCTCAGTTTGCTGATATTGCCGGGGGCCATGTTGTCCGAGAGGCCAGTCATGCCGCTGTATGCGTCTTGCGGTACTCCCCACAACGGCTGCTGTAAGCGTGGGAAAAGAACAAAGAATATCAGCATCAATGGCAACGCCTGCGCTAAGAGCATGCCAGCAGTTTTGGCCTTGAATCGCCAGTCCAACGTGCCATTGGGGTGATTTACGCCGACTAAAGTGGTAGTGAGTAATGTAATTGGCACGGCCATGAAGATGCCCATGGCAATGGATTGGTTGAACAAAAAGGCATTCGCAGCCAGAAAATAACCCAGAAAGATCACAATGATGTAATCGCGTTGCGTGTGGGTTTCCATCAACTTGAGTGAGAGCATGATGGCAAATAATGCAACGCTGGCATCGCGCCCAAACAGCCCATGGTAGCTGACGGCAATGCCAATGGCTGCAGCAAGCGTGATTGGAATCAGGATCGCCAGACGAGGCATCACCCAGCCATTTTTTGCCACCATCAGGCGCCAGCCAGCAAAACCCGCCATCACAAGCGATACCCAGTTATGCAAATACGCAACATGCAATGCAAGTACCGAGGCAAATGAAGCTAGCAACCAATATAGGTCGTGATTGCCAGGGTTATGGGTGGACTTAATCTGCGCCATTTATATGACGTCCACTTTATGCGGCATACAAAGCGCGAGGGCTTCGAGGCAGCGATGGTAATGCGCTTCGCCATTATTTGGGCTGATTTCTGAGCCTGGAATGCGCAAGCCATAAGTATGTTTCAATGCATGTGCATCAATCACCCAGCGCGTGAGCTGGCTGATGCGCAACTCATTATCAGCGCCAGGAGTCGTAACCCAATCCAGCCATAAGGTGGATTGCGCTTCACCCTGAAATTGTTTGGTGAGTAAACCCTGTTCGCGGGATGAGGCTTTCCAGTCCACGCGCTTGGGAGAATCACCCAATTGATAAGCACGATGACCAGCAAAGTCATCATCACCGCTGCTTGAATTCAACACACCTGCCGCCCCTTGGTCAGGCGATGCGGGTAGGGGTAGATGGTGTGTCGCTGGTTTTGGGTACACCATGCAGCGAGCATCTAGCGCCACATAAGACCATGCGTAGAACAAACCTAGCGGGAATTCTGTAAATAATGTGACACGTTCTGCTTTTAGCCAACCACGCATTTCAGTAGGTAAAAGTAGTCGTATTGGGCTTTCACCAGCTGCGGCAATATCTGCATAAGTGGGGATGGTGTCATCAAAGTGCGCTGCAATGCTGAAGCGCGCGCGTTGCCGACTATCTTTCGCAATCACTTCAAAAGCTGCATCTTCACTTGCAAACACTGGGGCGGGTTTTCGACTATCAATCACCAGATAAGCCAAGTTGCGCCATGTATGCAGCATGCTGATCACCGCCATGCCAGCGAGTAAAAACGTGACGACAAATCCTAGACTCAACGCATAGTTGATCGAACCTACCAGCAAGCCCAGCAATATAGCGGCAAATAAAACACCGTAACGGGTGGGCAATATGTAGATATAACGCGAACTCAACGTCGCTGGCGCTGGGTTACCGCGAGCGACTCGCAGCCATTTTTTCCAGCCTTTTGCGCTGCTCATATACGAAATTTAAATGCGCGGTAACACATCAATATTCCGAAAGATAATCTAAGGAATACTGACGGCATTTAATAGGTAAGCACCGATGTCATTAGTGGTTTCAATGCTGTTTTTATCAATCCCTGCTGCTGCCTGTAATCGGTGCCCAGCAATGCCTGGTAATACTGCTTGTATGTCTTCAGGCAGTGCAAAATCTCGGCCTTGCATGAGTGCCCAGGCTTGGGCACATTGCTTGAGTGCCAGGCCTGCGCGCGGGGAAAGACCTGCACTGTAGCGACCAGAAGTGCGGGTGAAATGCAAAATGGCTTGAATGTAATCCAGCAAGGCATCGGAGAGATGTATTTCACTGACGGTTTGCTGCAAGCTTTGTAAGCCTGCGCCGTCAGTGCAAGCTTCTAGCCGGCCTACATTACTGCGACCGCCATTGTTTTGCAGCAAAGCGCGCTCTGAACGTACATCTGGGTAACCCAGCTCAATCCGCATGAGGAAGCGGTCTAGCTGTGATTCAGGCAGGGGAAAAGTACCGATGTGATGTGTGGGATTTTGCGTGGCAATGACGAAAAATGGCTGCGGTAGTTTGCGCGTTTCACCTTCCAGCGTTACTTGGCCTTCTTCCATCACTTCTAGCAGTGAGCTCTGTGTTTTGGGTGTGGCGCGGTTGATTTCATCTGCCAGCAATACATTGGTGAATACAGGGCCTGGATGAAATTTAAAGCTGGCGACATTGCGGTCATACACCGAAACACCCAGTACATCGGCTGGTAAAAGATCACTGGTGAATTGCACGCGGCGGAATTCCAGACCGAGCACTTGTGCTAAAGCATGCGAGAGCGTGGTTTTACCCATGCCAGGCAAATCTTCAATCAGCAGATGGCCTTTAGCCAGAATACATGCGAGCGAAAGCCTGATTTGGTGCTCTTTGCCCAGGATGATCTGGCTCGTTGCATTCACGATTTTATCGGTGATGGCACTGTATTTAGTATTAGACATGTAAGTGAGTGTCCTCGCTGACCAACTGTTCATTCTCTTTATCATCAGCCTTGGATTTAAGATTGTTCGACCAGCGCACAATGAAATACATGATGCCCAGCATGAGCCCGGCACCTACCCACATGGTGACATCGGAAGGAATGAGCACACCATCTTCAACGGGCATCACGATCAGTTTTCGCAGCACGACAATCATGGCGACCTCGATAAAAGCCTCAACTTCAAGATTGCTGCCACGCAGATAGCGTATTTCCGCAGTGATCAGGGCAGAGATTGACCATAGCAGCATCAATGTACCCAATGCATTTAAAAAACCATGTACCAGATTGTGCGCGCTGGCCGCCTCGCGTACATCTACAAAGAACAACCAGGTAAACATGAGCACGGCAATGGCTAGCGCCAAGCCAATCAGGATATGTGCAAACCCATTCAGCCAGACCATGGCCTTCACTGCGTAACGATTGATAAGATAAAGCTCGCGCGGAATGTCAGTTTTACTTTGCATATTGTTCGACCCTATGAATTTTGAAATATATTGGGATTTTTAAGAGATATTGGTGTGATGATCGTTAAGTTTTAATTTTGGCACTAGATGATGAGTTCTTCTACTGTTAGTTTAGAAAGCTCTTTGATCAGCCATGTCAGCGCTTTGCCATTGCATGTAGGCCATGCCAGATAAAAGTTACCCGAAGATTTTGTTTCAGCCACTTTTTTGATCACTAGCTCACCAGTCGCAACATGCTTGTCTGCCAGCGGTTTGGGTAGGTAACCTACACCCAGACCATATATTTGCGCCATTACTTTACTTTGCATATCCATCAATGTGAGTACATCTTGCCCATTCAAAATGCCAGCAGTGCGTGGGGGCAGGTTGCGCGAGCTATCAGCAGCAGAAACAGAGCGATATTGGATAATCTGCTGATTGGTCAAAGGTTCTGGCAGGCTGGCAAGTGGGTGGTGCTTGGCCACCGCAAAGCTGAATTCCAGACTGCCAATCAGGTGGGTTGAATAACCGCCGCCAGAAGGGCCGTCGTCTGGCGCGCCAACGGCGATATCTGCACGCCCTGTGGTGAGGGCATCCCAAGCCCCACCAAACACTTCCCGCATGACTTTAATGCGGGTGCCAAAGCCTTGCTCGTAGAATTTCTCCAGGGTTGGGTAGAGCGCTTCAACTCTGAATAAATCAGTCACGGCAATGTTGAGCTCAGTTTCGATGCCTGTCGCCACCCGTTTCACTCGTGCTTGTAGTTCATCTGCAGCGCGTAATAAGAAACGGCCTTCACGCAGCAGCTCAGTACCTGCATCTGTCAACTTGGCACGGTGACCGCTGCGGTCAAACAGCACAACGCCCAAATCTTCTTCTAGCTGGCGTATGGTATAAGTGATGGCGGAAGGCACGCGGAACAGTGATTCTGCTGCCGCAGCAAAGCTGCCTTTGCGATCAATGGCATCTAGTACTTCGAGTGCTTCTATGGATAGTTTTATATTCATATAATTTGAATGATCAATGCAAAATTATTCGGTTTTTATTCAGCTGAAGCAAGCATAGTATGCTTAGTGTAATTCAATTTAATTGAATGTGAGGATAAAATGAAAATCAGGAAATCGCAAGAACGTGGTCATGCTAATCATGGCTGGTTAGATAGCTATCATTCATTTTCGTTTGCACAATACTATGACCCTGCGCACATGCAGTATTCTGTGCTCCGCGTAATTAACGAAGATGTAATTGCCCCTGCCATGGGCTTTGGTATGCACCCGCATCGTGACATGGAAATCGTCACCTATATGTTGCAGGGTGAATTGCAGCACAAAGACAGCTTGGGTAACGGCTCTGTGATTCGTGCGGGCGATGTGCAGCGTATGACAGCTGGTACAGGTATCGTGCATAGCGAATTCAATGCTTCGAGCACTGAGCCTGCACATCTACTACAAATCTGGCTCCTGCCAGAGCGCAATAGTATTGTTCCCGGTTATGAAGAAAAGCATTTTGATGCAGCGAGCAAGCACAACTGCTGGCGTCTTATTGCTTCGCCTGACAGTAGCGATGGTTCATTAAAGATTCATCAGGATGTGTTTTTATACGCAACCCAGCTGGATAAAGATGTGCCCCTCAACTACGCGCTGAAAGAGAATCGTAGCGCTTATATTCAGGTTGCGCGTGGTAGTGTCACATTGAATGGCGCTGCTTTGGTAGCGGGTGATGCAGTGGCTATTGATAGCGCGCAGAACCTTGAGTTGCTTGCGAATGAAAGTGCAGAATTACTGTTGTTCGATTTACCGCCTAATCAATCAGGCGAACCCAAAACCAATACATTAAGGAGTTAACATGACTAAAGTAGCTGTTGTATATCATAGTGGATACGGGCATACCGCCGCACAGGCACAAGCAGTAGCACGCGGCGCAGGCAAAGTGGCGGATACTGAAGTAACCCTGCTAACCTCTGAAGAAGCCCAGCAACAATGGGAAAAGCTTGAAGCAGCCGATGCTATTATTTTTGGCAGCCCAACTTACATGGGCTCAGCTTCAGCACAGTTCAAGGCGTTTATGGATGCGAGCTCTACCGTTTGGTACGGGCGTGGCTGGCAAGATAAAGTGGCCGCAGGCTTTACTACATCAGCCAGCCAGAGCGGTGATAAGCTGAATACGCTCATCCAGCTTGCAGTGTTTGCCGCCCAACATGGCATGATCTGGGTTGGCCAACATTTGCTGCCAGGGAACAATAGCAGCACTGGGTCAGTCAATGATTTGAACCGCCTTGGTGGTTTTCTTGGTGCGTTGGCACAAGCCAATGCTGACCAAGGTCCAGATGTTGCCCCTTTGCAAAGTGATCTGCTGACTGCAGAAAGCCTGGGCGAACGTGTCGCAACAATCACCAAAAAGCTGCATGGCAAAATTTAATTAAAAACAGAAATTTTAAGGAGTGAAGTATGGCTGTCGATTTGTTTACCCCAGTAAAACTAGGTGCACTTGACCTGAAAAACCGCATTGCCATGGCACCATTAACGCGCAACCGTGCTGGTGCTGGCAATGTGCCGCAAGACATCAACGTGACCTACTATGCACAGCGCGCAAGTGCTGGGCTGATCATTACTGAGGCGACGCCTATTTCAGACATGGGCCATGGCTATCCGGCTACGCCTGGTATTCATACCGATGCACAAGTTGAAGGCTGGAAAAAAGTAGTCGATGCCGTGCATGCCAAAGGCGGCAAGATTGTCTTGCAACTCTGGCACGTAGGCCGTATTTCACATCCTTCATTGTTACCCAATGGCGTACTTCCAGTAGCGCCTTCAGCCATCAAGCCAGCAGGTCAGGCATTTACTTATACTGGTTTAGTCGATTTTGTAACACCACGCGCGCTGGAAGCCAGCGAGCTGCCTGGCATTATTGCCGATTACGTTAAAGCGACTGAAAACGCGCTTGCTGCTGGTTTTGATGGTGTTGAAGTGCACGCCGCCAATGGTTACCTGATTGACCAGTTCCTGCGTGATAGCACCAACAAGCGTACTGATAGCTACGGTGGCAGCATCGAGAATCGCATCAAGTTATTGCTTGAAGTCGTTAGTGCCGTAGTCAAAGTCGCTGGTGCAGGGCGTGTTGGTGTGCGGGTCTCTCCACTTAACCCATTCAACGATATTAGTGATTCAGATCCACAAAAGCTGTTCTACAAAGTGGCTGACGAGTTAAGCGTATTTGGTTTGGCATACCTGCATGCAATCGAAGGCAGTATGGCCCCTGGCGAAGCTCCGCCGTTTGATTTTGTTGAACTGCGCAAGCGTTTTAAAGGCGGATATATCGCTAACCTGAGCTACGATAAAGCGCGTGGTAACGCAGCAGTAGCATCAGGCAATGTAGATGTGGTTGCTTTTGGGGTGCCGTTCATCGCCAACCCTGATCTGGTTGAACGCTTTGCTAAAGATGCCCCATTAAACACGCCTGATCAGGCAAAGTTTTATGGTGGTGGTGAAGAAGGCTATATCGATTACCCTACGTTGTAAAACTTCTGGTTTAATTGCTTACTTTAAAATTCACTGAAAGAACTCGCCATGAAAAAACCAGCCGTCACCCAAGTTGCTATCGACGAAACCATTGCCAATCGCTGGAGCGGTCGTGCCTATGATGCCAGCAAAATTGTTACACCAGAGCAAGTGATTGCCCTGGTTGAAGCCGCTCGCTGGGCACCTTCATGCTTTGGTGATGAGCCTTGGCGTTTTATTGTCTGGAATAAAAATACCGATGCAGCATCCTGGCAAAAGGCGTTTGACACATTGGTGCCATTCAACCAAGCCTGGGTTAAAGATTCACCTATCTTGATTCTTGCAGCAGCCAATACCTTGTTTGGCCACAATGGCAAAGAGAATCGCTGGGGCGCTTACGACACAGGTGCTGCTTCCGAGAACATCTGCTTGCAAGCCACCGCACTTGGTTTGATGGCGCACCAGATGGGTGGTTTTGAGGGTGATAAGGTGCGTGCCGCATTCTCTATTCCAGAACAATTCCAGCTGATGGCCATGATTTCTGTGGGTTATCCCGCTGATGTTTCAACCCTGACTGGTGAAGTGCTTGAACGCGAAACCGCCGCACGCAAGCGTAAACCGCTTGGCGAAGTGTTTTTTGCGGGCGCTTGGGAACAACCTATCGTTTAAAGCTTGCTTGATCAGATAGCAGGCTGTCACAAGCCCTGCTATCTGATAATATAAGCGACTTTTTTCGATAACGTTTCGTTCCAGATAACTTCTTAAGACAAACAGGATTACATCATCATGGCCGTATTAGAGCTCACCAAAGCCAACTTTAAAGAAACCATTCTCAATAACGAGACTGTCATCGTTGATTTCTGGGCGCCCTGGTGCCAGCCATGCGTGACCTTTACCGATGTATTTACCGCTGCTGCAGAAAAAAATCCAGATATGGTATTCGGGATGGTGAACACAGAAATTGACCCTGAAATCGGCGAGTATTTTGAAGTGGAAAAGATCCCCGGCATTCTGGTGATTCGCGAACAAGCTGCGATTCATGCGCAAATTGGCGAAATTGGCGCGCCGGCGCTGGATAAATTGATCGAATGGACGCGTGAGTATGATATGACGCAAGTGCGCCAGTATTATGCTGAAGAAGATGGAAAAGCCACTAAGTAATTATTAAGTAACTAAGCTTATTCAAATCAATAAAAAAGCCGAATTCAATATTCGGCTTTTTAATTTGCAGAATCGTTAGAATGTATTATTCACTATCAATAATTGGAGTCAAAAATGAGCGATAAAATTGTCATGCGCGTAGCAGAAGCCCTGGTTGCTGGTGGCCCACCAGGAACCGCAGCAGAGCCTGAAATAGCCATTGGCGAGATGGATGGACCTATGGGTGTTGCATTCGCCACTTTGCTCGGCGACCAGGTAAAAGGGCACACCCGTGTGCTGGCTATTCTCAATACTGATGTTATGGTGCGGCCTGCGACTATCATGGTGAGTAAAGTCACTGTCAAAGACCCAAAATACACCAATATCCTGATGGGCACCGTGCAGGCAGCGATTGCCAATGGTGTATTGGATGCTGTGCGTTGTGGCGATATTCCAAAAGATAAAGTGAATGACATCGGTATTATCGTCTCAGTCTGGTTAGCGCCAACAGTGGTCGATATAAAGGATCTGGATCACCAGAAATTGTTTGATATACACCGCGAAGCCACTGCCAAAGCCATCAAGAAGGCGATGAATAACGAACCAAGTATTGATTGGTTGCTTGAGAACCAAGAGAAAATCACCCACAAATATTTTCAGATGGGCTTGGACGGGAAGATTTAGTTATTTAGATTTACAGGTATGCAGATCAAAACAAAGGCCGCTAAAAGCGGCCTTTGTTTTGACTAAATCTGGATAGAATTAAAACGAACCTGTCGTCACAATATTAAATACAAAGTAAGCGCCTATCCCCATCATGAGATACATCGGTAAGTTGCCGCGCTCACTGGCTTTGCCATCGGTTTTTCCGCTCATCCATTTATTAATTAGAAATAAGACAACGAATAACAATGGAAACGAGAATAAGCCTATAGGCGAGTTTGCCATTTTGGAGATGATTTGCTGCAGCAAGCCGTTATCCCGAAAAAACTCTATAGCAATCCCAATCAGGCCAATCAGCATTAGGCCGAATTGAATGACTGAAATGATAATTTTCTTAAGTGAATCTGGCCTGTCATCTTTAAACATCGCGCTATCCTTTGCTGTTAAGGGCTGCCGCTCAAATACTTGGCAGGATCCACCGATTTACCCTGACGACGAATCTCAAAGTGCAGTTTGACTTGGTCGGCATCCGAATTGCCCATTTCTGCAATCTTTTGCCCTTTCGCAACTTGCTGGCCTTCTTTGATCACGATAGCACTATTGTGCGCATAGACTGAAAGATAGGTCTTGTTGTGCTTGATGATGACCAGTTTGCCGTAGCCACGTAGATCAGAACCACTATAAATCACCTTGCCTGCGGCAGCTGCTAATACAGCTTGGCCTTGTGAACCTGCAATATCAATGCCTTTTGCGCTTTCGGCGTCATTAAAACCAGAGATGAGTTTGCCATTGGCAGGCCAAGCCCAGTCTATATCTTCGTCATCACCCGTGGCGGCAGGTGGTGTGTCCGCAGGCTTGGCTGTAGCGGCGACTACTGGTGCGGCGGTTACAGGCAGGGCTGGGGGGGCGCTAGTTGCAGGTTTCGCGGCAGTCGGTGCAGTAGGTGGCGTAGCTAAGGCTTGTGTACTGTAGGGCTCTTTGATTGCTTTAGGTTCTTTGAGTACGAGCGATTCACCTGTTAATACTGGCGCAGGTGCAGCAGCTGTCGGTTTCGTCGGTGCAGGAGCCACTTCTGTATTAAGTGGTTTTATAATCACACCACCATCATTGGCAGTGCTGACATTTTTGACAGTTGCTGTTGGCACACCCTTTATCTGTTTAAAGCTCAGTTGTTGGCCGATATAGATGGTGTAAGGCGACTGCAGGTGATTGGCCTCGGCGATATCTTTGTAATCATAGCCATACTCCAAACCTATGCTGTAGAGCGTATCGCCTTTTTTGACTGTGTAAGTGTCAGGGCGCCAGTCTTTATCTGTAGGTTTAGCTGCAGATTTGCTAGCGGGGGCACGCTCTATGACGGGGGCAGGTCTGGTGGCTGTGCACGCTGATACCAACATGCAAAGAATCAAACTAAATAAAACAGGGAAATACAGGCGGTTCAATAACACGGGTGTCTCTTGCATCAGTTCGTTCCACCTAACAACGGTACAAATTTCACTGCTTCCAGCTTGGTTTGGCGATACTCGGTTTCAGTACGTTCAATCAAATACAATATTTGTTCCTCAGTGCCAACGGGGATGACCATACGGCCGCCTATAGCCAATTGTGCTAATAAGTCTTGCGGAATATGGCTTGCAGCGGCTGTGACGATAATGCCATCAAACGGCGCTAACTCTGGCAAGCCCAGCGTGCCATCCGCATGTTTCAGTTTAATGTTGCGCATGCGCAACTCGCGCAAGTGGCCACGCGCTTTCAAAATAAGCGGGCTAATACGTTCTACTGAATAGACTTCTTTAGCGACTTTTGACAAAACTGCTGTCTGGTAGCCGCAGCCTGTGCCGATCTCAAGCACTTTATCTAATACTCCATTGGCGCGCAGAATTTCTGTCATCCGCGCGACGATATAAGGTTGCGAAATGGTCTGGCCGAACCCAATCGGCAATGACACATCTTCATAAGCGCGCGAAGAAAGTGCTTCATCGACAAAAATATGTCGTGCAATACTGCCCATCGCACTCAGCGTCACCTCATCTTTAATGCCTTGCTCGCGCAAGCGCGCCAACATACGCTCGCGCGTACGTTGTGATGTCATGCCAATTCCCCGAATTACAGCGCTCATAGAGTGAGTATTTTCTTTATTTTTTCATGCTCAGCCATTTTTCAGGCTTTGCCATTATTTTAGTAGCCAATTATTTGACTAGCCAGCTACCGATATTATCAATCAGATTATATTGTGTCAGGTCTGCTTGTAGTGGAGTAATCGATACCTGATTTTTTGCGACTGCATAGAAATCGGTGCCTTCGCCCGCATCTTGCGCATTGCCCGCAGCGCCTACCCAAAAAACAGTTTCACCACGCGGTGTTTTTGATTTGATCACTGGTTCAGCTTTATGGCGCTTACCCAGGCGAGTCACCACTTGGCCTGTAATTAACTCAAATGGTACATCTGGCACATTGATGTTCAACAAAACTGGAGGCGGAAAAGCATTGCTTTGGTAATGCTTAATGAGGTTTACGACGACTTTTGCCGCAGTCTCAAAATACTTCGGCTGGTGTTGCGCCATGGATACGGCGAAAGACGGAATACCCAGCAGATACCCTTCCATCGCCGCCGCCACCGTACCAGAGTAAATCGTATCGTCGCCCATGTTGGCGCCGTCATTGATGCCAGAAATCACCATGTCTGGCAGGCCGTCCAGCAAGCCAGTGACGGCAAGGTGTACGCAGTCAGTCGGGGTGCCGTTTACGTAATGAAAGCCATTGCTGGCGGTACGTACAGTGAGTGGACGATCTAAGGTGAGCGAATTACTTGCGCCACTACGGTTGCGTTCTGGCGCTACCACAACGATGTCGGCGATTCTGCCTATGTGCTCAGCCAGTATGTTGAGCCCGGGCGCGAAATAGCCGTCGTCGTTGGATAAAAGAATTTTCATGGCTGAATTATAAGGGATATATGGCTTCGCTGATAAGCTAACATCAAGTAAGCAAACATCAGGCCTTACTTAATTGGGCGCTGGGCCGTGTCAATTTGGCGTAATAAATTGCGCAAGTGAAAAAGATGACCGTCAGCAAGACTTCAACCATTGCCAGATGGGCGGATAGCCCTTTGTCTGCATAGCTGCGCACCGTGCCTTCAGTAAAATAAAAGAGGACGAACATTGACGCCCATTGGTAGGTGTAGCGCTTACCTTTGAGAATGCCGAATAGCGGTATCAGCAATGGCAACGCTTTTAATATCAGGTTGGAGCCTGTAGGCCTCAAGGGTGCTAGCCAGCCTTCCCACGCGACACATAGAAAAATTAACGCAATCAGGCTTATGCTTGCGCCCAGACGTAGATTTTTGATCATGATTTTGGCTTTAGAAATAACAATTAACTACGGCTGGCTTGTGCCATGGCAACAAGCGCCTTGCGTGCGGTGTTTGCATCGCTGATGGGGGTTTCAAAGTTAAAGCGCATACTCTGCTGCTTACCCGAAGTATCTTTGGCTGCAACATCAAAGCCATCACAATCAATGCCTAGCATCGTGACTTCAGATGCCACAACATCATGAAAATGCTTGCAGTAAGCAATCAGGTTCTCGTGGTGATCGGAATTCATGTGCTCAATAATGCCAGTTTCTTGTGCAGCTAGTTGATTGGGTTCGGTAGTCAGCTCTTGGCCAGTGAGTTGCTCACCATCAATCCAGCCCATGCGACCAAAGCCAGCAATGTAGCGTGCATGCGCAATCTGGATGCGGTAAAACGAAAAATCATGCATATCTAAATAGCTGGCGGCTTGCGGTAAATAACGCAAATAGCGGGCACGCAAATCCGTATGGCTTTTATCTACTTTAGTAGCTTCGCCAATCAAGGTCAGGCGCGAATTCGCCTGTAAATCTTCAGCGCCAGCAAATACCAGCATAGAGACTTTGGGGTTCGCCGCAATGTTATGGGTATGTTCAGCCAGGGTGCTGATCAAGATGATAGGTTGCGCATTATGGTCCAACACAAAAGGCGCAACTGAGCCAAATGGATAGCCCGGGAACTTGGCACATATAGTAGAAAGCATGCCGCTGCATGTACTGCGGAGAAATTGCCTTGCTTCACTTGCTAGATTCATTTTTGAGGTATCAGGCTGACAGTTTAAGCGCAGATTCAGCCAGGCGTTTACCAAGGGCGATACACAGTTTGCGCTCATCATCGGTAATTGGCTTATCATCAGAGATGCCGCCAACATGGCTTGCGCCGTAAGGCGTACCGCCAGATGTTGTACTTGATAGCTCAGGCTCTGAATAAGGCAAGCCCACAATCAGCATGCCGTGATGCAGCAATGGCAGCATCATGGTGAGCAGGGTGCTTTCGTTGCCGCCATGCAACGAACCTGTTGAGGTGAACACAGAGGCTGGCTTACCAATCAGCGCACCCTTCAGCCATAAGCTCGTTGTGCTATCCAGAAAATACTTCATGGGTGCTGCCATATTGCCAAAACGGGTAGGGCTACCAAGGGCCAAGCCTATGCATTCCTGCAGGTCTTTCAGTTCAACATAAGGTGCACCTGACGTTGGAATATCAGGCTCGGTCGCTTCGCAATTGGCCGACACTTTAGGCACAGTGCGAATGCGTGCCTTGATTCCTTTTACGCTCTCAATACCACGTGCAATCAGTTGTGCCATTTCGCGAACAGCACCGCCTTGCGAGTAATAAAGAACCAGGATTTCACTCATTTTGTATGTTTGGCTGTTCTGAAAATAATGAATCGGTTGAACGATAAAAAGTCGTCACTTTCAGGTTTCTGCCAAAGTACCTTATGGCTTTTACGAAAGACCCTGAATCGATCTTCAATTTCAGGTTTTTCAGATTCTATGGCGCACTCTTCGCCATGTTTTTCGTACACGCGAATATCGAAATACTGCCTGGTTTTACCCTCGGTATAAAAGCGCAAACAGTTCGTTTGTGGTGCTTCACCATATACTTTTGATTGAGCGAGTTTCTTGCCAAGAAACTCGATCGCTTTTGTTTCATTTAATACAGCCGCTACTGATTCAGTGGCGTAACTCAAAGAAAAGAGTAGTGCACTACTCAAGAGTAATCTGGATAAAAACATCCTAAATACCCTTTGCCAGTTCAGCAGCTTTGCCTATATAACTTGCTGGTGTCATTTCCAGTAGCGCTTGTTTGGCTGAATCTGGAATAGCAAGGGTGCTGATGAATGTATGTAGCGATTCTTTGTTGATGCCGCCTTTACCGCGCGTTAAATCTTTTAACTGTTCGTACGGGTTAGCAATGCCGTAGCGGCGCATGACGGTCTGTATTGGCTCGGCCAGCACTTCCCAGTTGCCATTAAGGTCATCAGCCAGTTTTGCAAAGTTGGCTTCCAGCTTGCCCAATCCTTTCAGGCAAGAATCGTAGCCCAGCAATGTATAGCCGAAAGCGACGCCCATATTGCGCAGAACGGTAGAGTCGGTTAAATCACGTTGCCAGCGAGAGATTGGTAATTTCTCTGCCAAATGACGCAGTACGGCATTGGCTAAACCTAAATTACCTTCGGAGTTTTCAAAATCAATTGGGTTTACTTTGTGTGGCATGGTAGATGAACCGATTTCACCAGCTTTGACCTTTTGCTTGAAATAGCCAACCGAGATGTAACCCCAGATGTCACGGTTAATATCAATCAGGATGGTGTTGATGCGGGCTAAGGTATCGTAAAGCTCAGCCATGTAATCATGTGGCTCGATCTGGATGGTATATGGGTTGTAGGTGAGCCCAAGATTGGTCACAAAATTCTGCGCAAATGTTTCCCAATCAAACTCAGGGTATGCAGAAAGGTGTGCATTGAAGTTACCAACAGCACCATTGATCTTGCCCAGTATTTCGTTCTCAGCCAATTGTTTGCGTTGGCGGCGTAGGCGATACACCACGTTGGCCATCTCTTTACCAACCGTGGTTGGCGAGGCGGTTTGGCCGTGTGTGCGTGAAAGCATGGGCACGTCTGCCAATTCTTTCGCCAGTTCGGTGAAACGGGCAATCAGCTGATCCAAGGTTGGCAGTATCACGTTGTCGCGTGCTGCTTTTAACATCAGCGCATGTGAAAGATTGTTGATATCTTCTGAGGTACAGGCAAAGTGGATGAACTCACTCGCAGCACGCACTTCGGCATTGCTGTCAAAGCGTTCTTTCAGCCAGTATTCAAGCGCTTTTACGTCATGGTTGGTACGTGATTCGATAGCTTTTACTTGCGAGGCTTCAGTTTCACCAAAGCTGCTAATCGCGGTATCCAACTCTTGCACAGTGCTTGAGCTAAATGGGGCAATCTCTTTTAACTCAGGTGCGGCGGCAAGGGCCTTGAGCCATTCCACTTCAACCAGCGCCCGATGGCGAATCAGAGCGAATTCGCTGAAGTAAGGGCGTAGCGGATCAAGTTTGGCTTGATAACGGCCATCAAGCGGGGAGAGTGCGTTGAGCGGGGTGAGTTCCATCAAAAACCTTATCGAATTATGTGCTAATTAAACAGCCATAATTTTACCCTACATCGGCCATTTACTAAGAGGATTATCAGAATCCAAGGTATTAAAATACTTTTGATTAATCAGGGCTGGCTGGTTTTGATGTAAATTATGCAAGTGATGAATATGTAAGTAATTGCACTATTTTTAGTCATGGATGGTCAATAGTTGATGAACAAGCTTCTTTTTGGTGCTTTATTATTATGTTCGACCAGTCTATTGGCGGCTGAAGCCAAGTCTTATGCCACGGTAGAAGAAAATATATTGACGATGGATACAGATCACGACGGCATGGTCTCGGTGCATGAGGTCCGTGTCTACATAGAAGCCAAGCATGGCAAAGACTACAAGAAAGCAGTGCTGGATGATCTCGAGTCTTCGGCTGATGGCAAGAGCTGTAGCTCCCCTTTCGCCAAGCCCACTTACTAGGCTTGCCGCTTAATTCTGGTCATTTAATTCCATATCATCTGGGCACATTCATTGCATGTTTCATTGTATGCAAAAGTACTGACGTCGCCACATAGTGGCGTGCTGCGCTGTATAATCTTCACTTAACTTTCTAACTTAATTTATTGGTTAACATCTCTATGCTGATTGCCTATCGTGAACATGAAGCCGAGCGCGCTGCGCTTGGTTTGCCTCCACTCCCTTTAAACGCAGAGCAGACCGCATTGCTGGTTGAGCTACTCAAGAATCCACCAGCAGGTGAAGAGGCCATGTTGCTTAACCTGTTGGAGAATCGCACACCAGCGGGTGTTGACCAAGCCGCGTATGTCAAAGCCTCATTCCTGGCGGATGTAGCGAAAAGTATCGCAAGCTCACCATTGATTACGCCGACCAAAGCCATTGAGCTACTTGGCACCATGTTAGGCGGTTATAACGTGCCTGCATTGGTCGGCCTACTAGATACTCCATTGGCAGAAGAAGCAGTCAAAGCATTATCAAAAACCATCCTGATGTTTGATGCGTTTCATGATGTGGCTGATAAAGTCAAAGCAGGTAATCCGCATGCTAAAAAGCTGATGGAATCCTGGGCGAATGCCGAGTGGTTCACCAACAAACCTGTATTACCTACCGAGATTCGCGCCATTGTGTTCAAGGTCGATGGCGAAACCAATACCGATGATCTGTCGCCCGCGCAAGAAGCATGGTCACGCCCTGATATTCCTCTGCACGCCAAAGCCATGCTGGTGAACAAGATGCCCGATGGCTTGCAAACTATAGAGACACTCAAGCAAAAAGGCCTGCCGTTGGCTTATGTGGGCGATGTGGTCGGC
>DATHWP010000070.1:0-19810 GCA_035460505.1 Methyloradius sp.
AAGGAGTGCAACCCACACGCCAGTCCCCGCAACGAGAAAAGGAAAGTCAGCAAGCCAGCGCAAGCCAAACTCAATGATCCACTCAGCAATCAATGCCAGTAGCAGCGTTGATAAATCAAAGCCTTTCCAACTGGGGATGATGCGTCTGGTTGGTTTAACGATAAAATTGCTTAAAGCCACGACAAACTGGCTGGCAGGGTTCTGGAATGGGGCGCTGACCAACTGCAGGTAAAAGCGCAGCAACACGATAATAGCAAACATGCCGACAATGCTTTGCAGCAAAAACTGTAATGCGTTAACAATCATTTAGTCTAATCCTTACCCAGTATATCGCCCAGATCGGCAGATTTTTCTGCAGCGGCTTTGGCTGCCTTGATAATCGCTGATTTAACCGAGGCGGCTTCTAGCGTGAATATAGCCTGTTCAGTGGTGCCGCCTTTTGAAGTCACTTGGCTGCGCAAAGTGGCAGGGCTCTCATCACTTTGCATGGCAAGCTGGCTGGCACCAATAAAGGTTTGCAGGCTCAGGTTGCGGGCGTCATCTTGCGACAGCCCTAGCTCTATGGCGGCTTGTTGCATGGCCTCAATAAAGTAAAACACATAGGCTGGACCACTACCAGAGATTGCTGTGACTGCATCCATTTTAATTTCATCATCCAGCCACAACACTTTGCCGACAGCGCTTAATATAAGTTCAGCCTGCTGGTGTTGGGTTGAACTCACTTCAGGCATGGCGTACAAAGCTGAAATGCCCGCTTGAATCTGGGCTGGTGTATTGGGCATGACGCGGATAATGGCCTGGTAACCACCCAGCCAGCGGGCTAAATCATGCGTGCGTATGCCCGCAGCAATTGAGATGACCAGTTGCTTGCTTAACAGGCTGCCCAAGAAAATAGATAAATCGCGTAGCTGCTGAGGCTTAACAGCCAGTACGATCACATCAGAGGCGCTTACGCTCGGTAACTGTTCGCTCACATTGACACTAAATTCAGCCTTAAGCTGCGCACGTTTTTCTGCATCGGGTTCAACCACATTAATGTCTTGTGTGTTGAAACCATTTTGCTTAAGCCCGGTGACCAAAGCGCGGGTCATATTGCCGCCACCAATAAAACTGATTTTCATGTATCTTTGTCTTTATTATAGAGGGTGATTAGTTACTAGTTATATTGCATATTGCCTTGTACCAAATATTGCCGAACCTATGCGCACAATCGTTGCGCCTTCCGCAGTGGCCATTTCAAAGTCATCCGACATGCCCATAGAAAGCGTATCAATCGCATAGCCTTGTTTTACGAGAGCATCAAAACATTGCGCCACTATTCTAAACTGCTTTTGTTGCGCTTCAACGGAATTCGTGGGGGCGGGTATGGCCATCAAGCCACGCAACTTCAGGTTCGGTAGTTTTGAGATGGCTTCTGCAAGTATGGGTGTATCTTCAACTGCGAGACCACTTTTGGTTTCTTCATTGCTCACATTGACCTGAATGCATATTTGCAGCGGAGCCATGCTATTGGGGCGTGCGGCATTGAGTCTTTCTGCGATTTTCAGCCTATCAACGCCATGTACCCAAGCAAAATTCTGGGCGATGAGCTGGGTTTTGTTACTTTGTATCGGCCCGATAAAATGCCAGGTAATTGGCAGGTTTTGTAATTCAGCTTGTTTCTGTAAGGCTTCTTGCACATAATTCTCGCCGAAATGCTTTTGACCAGCTTCAAACGCACTCTGACAAGCCGCAGCAGGATGTGCTTTACTCACGGCTAAAAGCATCACTGCATCCTTATTTCTGCCAGCTTTTAACGCTGCTTGGGTTATGCTGGCGCGCACTGCTTGCAAGCGGTCTGCAATTGTGTTCATAATCTGTTATCACTCATCGCTATACTAGCTAAAAATTATACAGGAGCAGCTTGTGGATATTTCTGATTTACTTGCATTTTCGGTCAAAAATAAAGCATCAGATTTGCATTTATCAGCAGGTTTGCCACCAATGATTCGGGTACATGGCGACATCCGTAAAATCAATTTGCCATCGATGGATCACAGTGAAGTACACGACATGGTGTACGACATCATGAATGATGGCCAGCGCAAGGTGTATGAAGAAACACTGGAATGTGACTTCTCATTTGAAATCCCAAATTTGGCACGCTTCCGGGTTAACGCGTTTAACCAGAATCGTGGCTCTGGTGCGGTGTTCCGAACCATCCCATCAAAAATTCTTTCTATGGAGCAACTAGGCTGTCCGCCAATTTTCAAGGAAATCGCACAAAATCCGCGCGGTATCGTGCTGGTGACAGGTCCAACTGGTTCGGGTAAATCGACTACCTTGGCGGCCATGGTGGATTATGTGAATGAAAACGAATTTGGCCATATTCTTACGGTTGAAGACCCGATTGAATTTGTGCATACCTCGAAAAAATGCCTGATCAACCAACGTGAAGTCGGCCCTCATACACTTTCTTTCTCAAACGCTTTGCGTTCAGCACTGCGTGAAGATCCTGACGTGATTCTGGTTGGCGAAATGCGTGATCTGGAAACTATCCGCTTGGCGCTGAGCGCTGCAGAAACGGGTCACTTGGTATTCGGCACCTTGCATACCAGTTCAGCTGCCAAAACCATTGACCGTGTGGTAGATGTATTCCCTGCCGCGGAGAAGGAAATGGTACGCTCCATGCTTTCAGAATCACTGCGTGCGGTTATTTCACAGACTTTGTGTAAAACCAAGGACGAGCAAGGCCGTGTTGCCGCGCATGAAATCATGATCGGCACGCCAGCGATTCGTAACTTGATACGCGAAAACAAGATTGCGCAGATGTACTCCGCCATTCAGACGGGGCAAAATGTCGGCATGCAAACGCTGGATCAGAACCTGCTGGATTTGGTGCGCCGTAATGTCATTTCAAATGCTGAAGCACGCTCCAAAGCCGCCAATAAAGATGCGTTTGGTGGTTAATTCAGTCAGTCAAATAAAGTTAGCAATAAACTCAAGGTAGAACCATGGATCAAGGCCAGGCAGAAAAATTCGTTTTTGATTTATTGCGTATGATGATTGCGAAAAAGGCTTCTGACCTTTTCATTACTGCAGGCTTTCCACCTGCCATGAAGATTGATGGCAAGATGACGCCTGTCACCAATCAGGCCTTGAGTGCACAGCATGCCCGTGAAATCGCACGTTCCATCATGAACGATAAACAGGCTACAGAGTTTGATGCGACGCGTGAATGTAACTTTGCCATCAGCATTCCCAACGTGGCGCGGTTCCGTGTGAATGCTTTCGTGCAACGTGGCTCTACGGGACTGGTATTCCGTACCATTACATCAAGAATCCCAAAATTTGAAGAGCTTAACCTGCCACCAGTGCTTAAAGATATTGCATTGACCAAGCGTGGATTGGTCATATTTGTCGGTGGCACGGGCTCAGGTAAATCAACCTCGCTGGCAGCGATGATTGGCTATCGTAATGAAAATAGCTATGGCCATATCATTACCATTGAAGACCCGATTGAATATATTCACGATCATAAAAACTGCATCATTACGCAGCGCGAAGTCGGTGTGGATACCGAAAACTGGTTCGCTGCACTAAAAAACACGCTGCGCCAAGCACCTGATGTGATTCTGATTGGTGAAATTCGTGATCGCGAGACGATGGACTATGCGATTGCTTTTGCTGAAACGGGTCACTTATGTATGGCCACACTGCATGCGAATAGCACCAACCAAGCACTTGATCGTATTATCAACTTCTTCCCCGAAGAACGTCGCGCGCAACTGTTAATGGATTTGTCACTCAACGTGCGTGCTTTTGTTTCGCAACGCTTGATTCCTAAAGTCGATGGCAAAGGCCGTTCTGCAGCGGTTGAAGTGATGTTGAATTCGCCATTGATTTCAGACCTGATCTTTAAAGGTGATGTGCATGAAATCAAGGAAATCATGTCCAAATCACGCGAGCTTGGCATGCAAACTTTTGACCAATCGCTGTTTGATTTGTATGAGCTTGGCGATATTAGCTACGAAGATGCTTTGCGTAACGCCGACTCAGTGAACGATGTGCGCCTCAAGATCAAGCTCGAAGGCCGTGCTGCGCAAGATAAGAATATGGCTGAAGGGCTTGATGGGCTGGGTATTGTTTAAGCGTTAACTTTGGTAAACGACTTGCCCATTCAGTAATGTGTAACGCACTTTTCCCGCTAACTCCAAGCCTAAAAACGGGCTGTTTTTGCCTTGGCTTAGCAGTGCTTTAGGCTCTATCTTCCAGTATTGCTCTGGGTCAAAAATACAAATATCTGCGTTGCCATTCACACTCAAATGGCCACTATCAATGCCGAGAATGTTGGCTGGTGCTAACGTGATGCGGGTAATGGCATCAACGAGTTTGACTTTGTTCTCAATCGCCCATTTCAGGGTTAGCGGTAACAACAACTCAAGCCCTGTAGCTCCTGCTTCAGATTCACCAAAAGGTACCAGTTTGGCATCATCATCTACTGGTGTATGGTCTGAACAAGTTGCGTCTATCGTGCCATCTTTTAGCCCTGCAATCAGCGCGTCTTTATCACGCTGGCTACGTAGTGGTGGTTTGAGATGAAAATAGGCATCAAAAAACCCAATATCATGTTCAGTCAGGTGCAAGTGGTTTGCGCTTACATCACAACTCACCTGTAAGCCTTGTTTCTTGGCTTCGCGCACCATTGTTATACTTTCGCCACAAGATAAGCGGCAAATATGCACCTTGGCACCAGTTTCTTTTGCAATGCTCAGTATGGTTGCCAGCGCAAGCGTTTCAGCGGCTGCTGGAATACCTTTTAACCCAAGTCTAGCTGCAATTTCACCATCATGCGCAACGCCATCTTTGGCCATGAAAGGTTCTTCAGCGCGTAGCCAGACCGTGAAGCCAAAAGTGGCCGCATATTGCATGGCGCGCCATAGCACTTGCGTATCAATAATGGCAGTATCTGCTTGCGAAAACCCTACGCAGCCAGCTTCAGCCAACTCACACATCTCGGTGATCTGCTTGCCAGCTAACTGGCTGGTGAGTGCACCAAGTGGATAAACGTTAGTAAGGCTTAACTGTTTGGCACGGTGCTTTAGCATTTCGACCAAGCCAGGTTCATCTAAAACAGGGTCTGTATCTGGCGGGCATGCGAGGCTGGTAATGCCGCCCGCGACAGCGGCTAGTAATTCACTTTCGAGAGTGGCTTTGTATTCAAAGCCAGGTTCACGCAGACGTGCGGATAAATCGACTACTCCTGGGCAAACAATCAAACCAGTAGCATCAATTATTTGGTCTGCTTTAAATCCAGCTGGTGCTTGTCCTATAGCGATGATCTTGCCGTTGACAACGTAAATATCCTGCTTCGCATCCAAGTTGTTTTTGGGGTCAATGACACGTCCATTTTTTATCAATATCTTCATTGTTGATTTCCCGCCAAAATGCTCATAACTGCCATGCGCACAGCAATGCCATAAGTCACCTGCGGCAGTATCACGGATTGATTGCCATCAGCCACGGCAGAGTCAATTTCTACACCGCGATTCATAGGGCCTGGGTGCATGACGATTGCATCAGGCTTGGCATAATCCAGTTTCTCTTGTGTGAGTCCGTAGCACTTGAAATACTCTTGCGCGCTAGGCAGTAGGGCACCATTCATACGCTCGTTTTGCAGGCGCAGCATCATCACGACATCCACATCTTTCAATCCTTCGCGCATGTCGTGATAGACATGTACTCCCAGTTTTTCTACATGTTGGGGTAGCAGGGTTTTAGGCGCAATCACACGCACTTCAGGCACACCCAGCGTTGTTAAGGCATGTATCTCAGAACGTGCAACTCGTGAATGCAAGACATCGCCCACAATCGCAACTCGCAAGTTGTGCATATCTGGCTTGTAATGACGCACTGTAAATACATCCAGCAGGCCTTGCGTAGGGTGTGCGTGTCGGCCATCGCCAGCATTGATTACATTGATATGTGGCCCAACATGGCGCGCAATAAAGTGCGCTGCGCCTGACTGCGCGTGGCGTACCACAAACATATCGGCGTGCATGGCAATCAGATTATCAATGGTGTCCAGTATGGTCTCGCCTTTGGACTGCGACGAAGTATTCACATTAAGATTGATGACATCTGCAGACAGCCGTTTGGCGGCGATCTCAAAGGTGGTACGGGTGCGCGTGCTATTCTCAAAAAAGATATTGCAGACAGTCTTACCACGTAACAGGGGGACTTTTTTCACTTCACGTTCGGCAACACCGACAAATGATTCAGCGGTATCCAGAATCTGATTCAATATGCTGCGTGGCAGGCCTTCAATCGATAGCAGGTGCTTCAGCTTGCCATCATCACTGAGTTGCGGGTTGTGCATTAATCGCTTTCTTCCAGTTGCAGGTAAAAACGTCCATCATCATGGCGCAGTAGTTGCAGATTTTTATCTGCGGCCAGATCAATATCAAAGGTGCTGATTTGCGGCATGATAGGTAGTTCACGCCCGCCACGATTGGCTAGGACAGCCAGGCTGATACTGGCAGGGCGGCCATAATCAAACAGCTCATTCATGGCGGCACGGATAGTGCGGCCAGTGTAAAACACATCGTCTATCAAGATGATGTGGCTGCCTTCAACCTCAAACGGGATATTAGATGCTTTGGGTTCGGCATGCAGGCCGCGCTGGCTGAAGTCATCACGATAGAAAGACACATCCAAGGTGCCATGCATGACCTCAGGTTTGCCATCTGCTGCGAGTTCCACTAACAGGCGTTCTAATAACCAGACGCCACCACTGTGAATGCCCACTAGCGCCGTATCTGAACTAATTAGGGGCTTAATCTTATTGGCTAATTGCTTAAACAATAACTCAGCATCTGGAAGTGTGGTGTTCATTGGTGCTGACCTTCAACCAGATTTTTTCGCATCTGACTTTCTTGAGCTATGTGGTCGAAATAAGATTGCAAAATATGCTGCGCGGCTACTTGATCGAGCATCGGTTTTTGTTTACGGCCGGTAATGCCCATGTCTTTCAGGGTGCTTTCAGCTTCTACTGAACTCAACCGCTCATCAATCATCACAACAGGCAGGCTGAAGCGGCCATCTAGTCGGCGCGCAAACTTCTTACACAGCAGGGTGACTTCATGCTCTTTGCCCTCAAGCGATAATGGCAGGCCGACAACCAGTACAGCAGGTTTCCATTCTGAAACTAATTCAGCAATCTGTTTGAATCTATCATCGTTAGATTCAGCGCTGATGGTGGTGAGTGGATGGGCGATGCCCAGCATGTGTTCACCAAGCGCTACGCCGATGCGTTTTTCACCAAAATCGAATGCGAGTACAGTGCCTTGTCCGTTTAACTGGGCTTGTATGGCAGGTTCATTATTGATGGCTTTGATACTCGTTTGCATGGGCTTAGTTGCTCCCCGCCTGTAGAGTTACCGTAGCGTCAAGCATGCCCAGCCTCTTCGGACAATTTGGCGAAATCAAGGCCTAGCAAAGCCATCGCCGCATTGAGTTTTTCTGCACTCGCCGTATCAAAAATCACAGAGTCTTTTGCTTCTACAGATAACCAAGCATTTTTCGCCATTTCCTGCTCAATCTGGCCAGCGCCCCAGCCAGCATAGCCGAGTGTGATGAGGATTTTTTCAGGGCCAGTGCCATTGGCAACCGCTTCAAGAATGTCTTTAGAGGTAGTCAGCGCAGTATCACCTTGAATAGTGATCGATGATTGCCAGTTGCCAGCAGGCTGATGCAGAACAAAACCACGGTCTGATTGCACTGGGCCGCCATAGTGAACAGCCTTGGCGGCAATTGGGTTATCTTCTAATTTAATATTGATTTGCTCGAACAAGGCATTGAGCGTCATGTCGGTGGGGCGGTTGATGACAATGCCCATGGCACCATCTGGATTATGCTCGCAAATATAGGTGACAGACTTTGCGAAATGCGGATCTTCCAATGCTGGCATTGCGATTAGGAAGTGACCAGTAAGATTTACATTTTCCACAATACTTATTATCTCATAACAATCATCATGATAGCCAAGAAAATATGGCCCATGGTTTAGCGTCTATTCTGCTTCCAGATAGCCCGTGACTTCCAACCCAAAACCCACCATGCTCGGCATCTTGCGTGGCGTTGCCATTAGACGCATTTTACCTACACCTATATCAACCAATATCTGCGAGCCTATGCCGTAATTGCGCAAGTCTTGCTTGATGCGTATAGGTTCATCCGCCTGCTGGATTCTATTGATTAAATCTTTGCTGTCTTCATTGCGTTGCAGCAATACAATGACGCCAGCATCGGCTTTCTGTATAGCTTGCATGGCTTTTAATGTATTCCACGAATGCGAGTTGCTGGAGCTATCAAGCAAATCAAACACAGAGAGTGGCTCATGCACGCGCACCAACGTTTCTTTATCTGCACTAGGCGTGCCTTTAACCAAGGCCAGATGGGTTTCGTTGGCGATTTTATCTGCATACGCAATCAGCCGCATTTCACCATAAGGTGTTTCTATAGTGCGTTCTGCGGCGCGCGTAACAAGTGATTCGTGCTGGCTGCGGTAACGAATCAAATCAGCAATGGTGCCGATTTTGATTTTATGTTGCCTGCCAAATTCAATTAAGTCTGGTAAGCGCGCCATATTGCCATCGTCTTTTAGTATTTCGCAAATGACGGAAGCTGGTTCAAGCCCAGCCAGTGCCGCAAGGTCGCACCCCGCTTCTGTGTGGCCTGCTCGGACCAGCACGCCGCCATCTTCGGCTGATAATGGAAAAATATGGCCTGGGCTGACAATATCCTTCGCGCTGGCATTTTTTGCGACAGCGACTTGTATGGTGCGCGCGCGGTCAGCGGCCGAAATGCCAGTGGTGACGCCTGTTGCGGCTTCAATCGAAATGGTGAAAGCCGTGCCGAGCGGTGCGCCGTTCTTTTGTACCATGGGAGGTAATTCGAGTTGCTGGCAACGTTCTTCTGTCAGCGTTAGGCAGATCAGGCCGCGTCCGAACTTCGCCATGAAGTTGATGTGTTCTGGTGTAGCGAACTCGGCTGCAAGGACCAGATCCCCCTCATTTTCACGGTCTTCTTCATCCACCAGAATGACCATGCGGCCTAGTCGGATGTCTTCAATAATTTCTGCGGTAGAACTAATCATTGCTTTTAATCACTTGAGAGTTCAAGCGCTTTCATCTTCATTATTCCATTGTGCCATGCGCTCTACATAGCGCGCGATTTGATCGACTTCGATATTCACGCGGCTGCCAATGCCAAGGCTTTTCAGTGAGGTATGCTCCAGCGTATGCGGAATCAGGTTCACGCTGAACGTATCTTTTTCTACACTATTCACAGTCAGGCTAACCCCATCGATCGCCACCGAACCTTTAACTGCGATATAGCGTGCGATTGGGTGCGGCACTCTCACGGAGAGCAGCATCGATGATTCAACTGGTTCAAAACGTACGATCTGTCCCACGCCATCTACGTGACCACTCAAAAGATGGCCGCCAAGCCGATCAGAAAGGCGCAAGGCCTTTTCCAGATTGACTGCGCGCTCGGTATCCAAGCCCACAGTACAACTCAAGGTTTCTTTTGAAACATCAGCTTTAAACGAATGCGCATCAAATTCTATCGCAGTAAGGCAAACCCCATTGACGCAGATGCTATCGCCGAGAGCGACATCTGACATATCGAGGCTGCCAGTGCCAATGCTGAGTTTGATGTCTTCTCCAACGGGAGTGACTCTTGATATTTGGCCTACGGCCTGAATGATTCCTGTAAACATGACGCAATTTTAGCAGACGGTTATTGATATGACGTGATTGATCTAGTGTTTTTTGATTGTGAGTTTTTAAAACTTAGTTGCTTGCCTATAAATTGAGTCTTTTAAATGGATTGGGGCAGGGGTGATTTCAAGATAGAATGCCGCATGACTTTTTCATACGAATTATTTGTCGGTTTACGCTACACCCGCGCCAAAGGTGGTCAGGGCCGCAACCACTTCATCTCTTTCATTTCCCTCACTAGCATGATCGGTATCGGCCTTGGCGTTGCTGCGCTGATTGTCGTGTTGTCGGTCATGAATGGTTTTCAGGAGGAGCTGCGCTCACGCATACTTGGCGTTGCTTCGCACATGCAGGTTACGGGCCCTGATAATGTGTTGCAGGATTGGCAGCTTGTGGCAAACGAGGTTAAAGACGCGCCGCACGTTAAAGCGGTTGCACCCTACATCATGGCGCAAGGCATGCTGTCTTACGGTCAGGCGGTTCAGGGTGCGATTGTTCGCGGCGTGCTACCAGCAGATGAAGATAAGGTTGCCAACCTTGGCGCCAGTATGCGGGCTGGCAAGTTGAGTGATTTAAAGCCAGGTGAGTTCGGCATTATCTTGGGCGTAGAGCTAGCACAATCGCTAGGCGTATTCATGGGCGACAAAGTGGTATTGCTCTCGCCGCAAGGTCAGTTCACGCCAACAGGTTTGGTGCCACGCATCAAGCAATTCAAGGTGGTTGGCCTCTTTCAGGTCGGCATGTATGAATATGATTCAGGTCTGGCGTTGATCCACATGGATGATGCCTCCAAGCTTTACCGCATGGATAGTGATGTTTCAGGTGTCAGGCTCAAGCTTGATGATCTGTTCTTAGCGCCCCGGGTTTCGCGACAGATCACGCAACAATTGAGTGATAAAGGTAATTTCTTCGTAACGGACTGGACTGAGCAACATGCCAACTTCTTCCGTGCAGTGCAGATGGAAAAGCGTGTGATGTTTGTGATTCTGGCCCTCATTGTTGCAGTGGCTGCGTTTAATATCGTTTCAACACTCGTTATGGCAGTGACTGACAAACGTGCCGATATTGCCATCCTGCGAACACTTGGGGCAAGCCCCGCGAGTATCATGCAGATATTCATTGTGCAAGGCGCGCTGATTGGTGTGATAGGCACCTTCTTCGGCACTATCGGCGGTGTGCTGATCGCGCTAAACATTGACGTGATTGTGCCATTTATTGAGCATGTATTTGGCGTTCAGTTCCTCGCGAAAGACGTCTATTACATCAGCGAATTGCCTTCGCACTTGCTCTGGTCTGACGTGCTGACTATTACTGGTATGTCATTTGTTTTAAGTTTGCTTGCCACTTTGTACCCTAGCTGGCGGGCTTCAAAAATTAATCCAGCAGAGGCTTTGCGTTATGAGTAAGCCCGCCATAATTAGCTGCAACAATTTGCAGAAAACCTATGCAGGTTTGGATGTTGCTGTATTGAATGGGATAGCCCTGCAAGTGAATGAGGGCGAGCAAGTTGCCATTGTTGGCACATCTGGCTCGGGTAAAAGCACCTTGCTGCATTTGCTTGGTGGCTTGGATGCGCCAAGTGCTGGTGATGTTAGCGTGTTGGGGCATCCCTTGGCAACATTGAGCGAAGCTAAGCGTGGTGAGTTGCGCAATCAGTCGCTAGGGTTTGTGTATCAGTTTCATCATCTCTTGCCTGAATTTACGGCGCTTGAGAATGTGGCCATGCCGCTGCTAATTCGTCGCTTGCCACGCCAGCAGGCGTTGCAAAAAGCTGCCGAAATACTCACTAAAGTTGGCCTCAAACACAGGCTGGAACATATGCCTGGCGAGCTGTCCGGTGGCGAACGCCAACGTGCGGCAGTAGCTCGTGCTTTAGTGACAAGCCCGCAGTGTGTGTTGGCTGATGAACCTACTGGCAATCTGGATCGCCATACAGCACATATCGTGTTTGATCTATTGCTAGAGCTAAACCGTGAGCAGGGCGTCAGTCTGATTGTGGTCACGCATGACTTGGAGTTGGCCGGCAAGTTGACACGTCAATACAGCCTGCAAGATGGCTTGCTGGTTAGTAGTTCGGCTTAACCTCCCTTTGATCTAGCCTTTCATGACCTATCTGGCACTGATGTTTGTCTTTGGTGTCTGGGTCTTGCAACAATTGCCTGAGCTACCGAGTGTTTATTGGGCGCTGTTGCTGATCCCATGTTTATTCTTCGCATTTCTGTTTCAAAAAACATCACGTCCTTACTCCCTATTCTTTAGAAATGCTTTCTTGCTTATAGCGGCTTTTGCTGCGGGGTTCTTCTGGGCATCTGGCTATGCGCATCATCGATTGGCGGATGCATTGCCGGCAGATTGGCAGGGCAAGAACATTCAAATCATCGGCATAGTTGCCAGCATGCCTCAGCAGCTGGAGCGTAGTGATCGTTTTGAGTTCGATGTAGAAAGTGTCTTAACCCAGGATGAAGGCCGTCATCAAACCCTTAAAGTCCCAGCCCACATCTCATTGGCGCAATACAGCACCGAATTCGGTAGCAATCAGAACGTCGAAAAATCTATCAGCCAATTTCATGCTGGCGAACGCTGGAAGCTTACAGTGCGGCTCAAACAACCGCATGGAACTTCGAACCCACATGGATTCGATTTTGAAATGTGGGCGCTGGAACACAACATTCGTGCAACAGGCTATGTGCGCAAAGATGACAGTAATCAAAAGCTCAAAGATTTTGTGCTACGACCAGCTTATATGGTCGAGGCCATCCGTGAAAATATCCGCACCCATATGCAGCGAGTGTTGGTCAATCAACCTTACGAAAGTGTGCTACGGGCATTGGCAATTGGTGATGAAAGCGCCATTACGCAGAATGACTGGCAAGTATTCCTGAAAACGGGCACAAACCATTTAATGAGTATTTCAGGTTTGCATATCACCATGTTGGCAGGATTGTTCTATGGTCTTGTGCATGCTGTGTGGCGCAGAATTGAGTTGCTCACGCTTGCAATCCCTGCGCGTAAAGCTGCCGTAGTGGCGGGCATGTTAGCAGCGCTCGCTTACTCACTCATTGCCGGCTTTTCTATTCCTACCCAACGCACGCTTTATATGCTGGCGGTATTTGGTTTTGCCTTATGGCAAAGCCGTAGCGTCTCTATCAGCCGTGTACTGAGCTACGCTTTATTGCTGGTTACTTTGATTGACCCCTGGGCAGTGTTAGCGCCAGGTTTTTGGTTATCGTTCGGCGCGGTGGCGGTGATGAGTTACGCCGCGGGTGGTCGCTTAGGCCGCCCACACTGGTTGCGTGAGGTGATGCATGTGCAGTGGGCTGTGACGCTTGGCTTGATTCCATTATTACTGGTGCTGTTCCAACAGTTTTCTATCATCTCACCAGTCGCTAATGCAGTGGCGATTCCGTTGATTAGTTTGGTCGTTGTGCCACTCACTTTGCTGGGCAGTTTTTTACCTATCGATTGGCCGTTACAACTTGCTCATTTGATCATGACGCTTTGTTTTGAAGGCCTGCAATGGCTAGCGTTATGGCCTTTGAGCACATGGCAGCAGCATGCGCCAGCGCCTTGGACATTGCCTGTTGCTTTGGTTGGTATCCTCTGGCTATTGCTGCCTCGTGGCGTTCCGCTGCGGTGGTTGGGATTATTTGGATTATTGCCCATGTTTTTGCTAGTGCCTACATCGCCTCCGTTAGGCGCCATGCAGGTTAGCGTGCTGGACGTCGGTCAAGGTTTGGCAGTAGTAGTGCGCACCAAAACGCATACGCTGCTCTACGATACTGGCCCCAGATACTCTTCGCAAAGTGATAGTGGTAGCCGCATTATCATTCCCTATTTGCGTGGCAAAGGTTTGGCTAAACTGAATGGCTTAGTGATTAGCCATAATGATGATGACCATAGCGGCGGGGCTTTGTCGGTGCTGTCGCAAGTACCTGTGGCATGGCTGGCGAGTTCGCTGCCAGCAACTGCCCCAGAGTTGCAATCGGTCAATCATCTCCCATGCTTTGCAGGGCAAAACTGGATGTGGGATGACGTACGGTTCGAGATGGTTTATCCCGACTATGCAAGTTATGAAAATGCCAACCTGAAAGATAATGACCGCAGTTGTGTCTTAAAAGTGACCAGCCCGTTCGGTAGCTTATTATTGACTGGTGATATTGAAGCAAAAGCCGAAGGTGTTTTGCTGGAAGCCCAGAGTAATTTGCTTAAATCTGATGTTTTAATCGCGCCGCATCACGGCAGTAAAACATCTTCTACCCCAGATTTCGTCGCCACTGTAGAGCCAGCAATTACTATTTTTACTGTTGGCTACCTTAATCGTTTTGGGCACCCTAAAGCGCAAATTGTAGATAGGTATGAGGCAATTAACAGCCGCATTTATCGCTCAGATCAGGATGGGGCGGTATTGCTCGATTTTACCGAAAAGCAGGGCATTACCATTCAACGATGGCGGCAACAAGCAAAACACTACTGGACTGCTCAAAGCGAATAAGCTGCAAATGGGTTGCATCTCGCGAATGCCTGCGATTGTTAAGAAAGGTAAATGCCAGCGATTAACATAAGGTGTGCTTGCTGAAAATCTGCCCGCGCGCTAAAGTAGCGGCAATTTATAGAACCTTTAGGAGCACTTCTGTGTGGGAAATTATTCTAGCGGCTGGCTGGCCAATCTGGCCTCTGATATTCGCTTCTGTAGTGACCTTGGCGATTATCGCTGAGCGTTTTTGGGCATTGCGCGAAGACATTGTTGCCCCCAGTAATTTATTACCAGAAGTACAAAAAGGCTTAAGCCAGGGCAGTATCACCAAAGAGGCCTGTGACAAATTGGCACAGCATTCTCTGCTTGGTGAAATATTTGCCAGTGCCTTGAGTAATATAGATGCCCCACGCGAAGTCATGAAAGAGGCCATCGAAGAGTCTGGCCGCTCAGTCGCCCACAAGCTTGATCGCTATCTCACAGCCTTAGGCACTATCGCTACAGTCAGCCCATTGCTTGGGTTGCTCGGTACGGTTATTGGTATGGTGGAGCTGTTTGGCGCATTCACTTCTACTGGTCACGATATTGCCCAGTTCGCCCGTGGTATCTCAATTGCCCTTTACAACACTGCAGGCGGTATTGTCGTGGCGGTGCCAGCGATGATTTTCTATCGTTATTTCCGCGGCAAGGTTGATGGCTTAATCATCGAAATGGAACAACAGGCAATCAAGCTGGTTGAAATCATCCACGGCGTTCGTAAATAATTATTAAGGTTATTCAGTCATGAATTTTCAACGCGGAAAAAAGCACGAAGACCTGGAAATGAATCTGGTACCGCTGATTGACGTTTTGCTGGTCATCATCATCTTCTTGGTCGTGAGCGCAACTTTCTCACGCGTGAGTGAGTTGCAGATCAATCTACCGACTGCCGAAGCTAATCCGCAACAGGAAAAGCCGTTGATAATCACAGTGGATATTGATGCATCAGGGCATTATTCGGTCAACAGCATTGCGCTATCTGACCCCAATGTAGCGAGTATTGGGCAGGCATTGCGCCGTGCCGTGCCAGACGGCAAAGACCCAACCATCGTGATTAATGCCGATGGCAATAGCACCCACCAGTCTGTGGTGAATGTGATGGAAGCCGCCCGCCAAGAAAACTTTACGCATATCACTTTTGCAACTCAAATCAAATCCGGCTCTTGATAGTTAAGGCCTTGATACTTACGCAGCCTTGTTAATCCTTGGCTTTGTTTAATGCCGAACCGCTTGTACTTTGCAAGAACACATCAAATTGATGTGTTCTTGTCGTTTTAACAACCACTAAAAAGTATGTCAAAAAAAATATCCCAACCCGAAGTAAATGCCCCTATATCAGATGCAAAGACGCTCTATTTGCGTCTCATCAAATATGCTGCTCGTTACTGGGTAGTATTTGCTTTAAGTGTAGTTTCACTGATTATTCTTTCAGCTACTAATACTGGCTTTCTCGCCACTATCAAAATGGTGACGGACGAAGGCTTCGTCAAACAAGATTCAGCCAAGCTTAATATCTTGCCACTGATGCTGTTCGGTTTATTGGCTATTCGCGCGGTTGCTGGGTTCTTATCCAACTTTGCCATGCGCTGGGTGGCACGGCGCGTGGTTGAAAATCTGCGGCGCGATGCATTTTCTAAGTTAATGACCTTTCCCGTCAGTTTTTTTGATGCGCATTCAGCAGGCATTGTGACCTCCAAGCTTACTTTTGATACCGAGCAAATGGCACGGGCTAGCACAAGTGCGGCAGTCAGCGCAGTGCGCGATAGCCTCACGATTATCGGTATGCTCGGTTATATGCTTTATTTGGATTGGCGCCTGACGCTGATTTTCGCCATTATGGCGCCGTTGATGACGGTGTATCTCAAGAAAATGTCGCCTAAGTTGCGCGAGGCTGGTACCACGGTACAAGAATCTATGGGGGAGATGACCCAAGTCGCTGAAGAAGCTGTAACTGGTCAGCGCATGGTGAAGATATTTGGCGGTGCTGATTATGAGTTTCAGCGATTCAGCCATGCCGTCGGTAAAAATCGCCATATGCAGATTCGGTTAGCGCGAATCTCTGGCATCAATAGCATGGTGGTCGAGCTAATTGCTGCGATGGCGCTTGGCTTTGTCGTCTATTACGCGGTCGGAAAATTCACAGCGGGTGAATTTGCTGCCTTTATTGGCGCTTTGCTCATGCTGATTGCGCCTATTAAAAGCCTGACGGGTTTGAACGAAGATATGCAGGTGGGTCTTGCGGCTGCGAAAAGTGTGTTTTCCTTAATGGATAGCGTGCCTGAGGTTGATAGCGGTGAAGAAACAATCACGCGCGCTAAAGGTGACATTGAGTTCCGCCAAGTGACTTTGCAATATGAAAACGCAAAGCGCCCAGCATTGAATCAATTAAGCTTTAGCGTTAAGCCAGGTGAGAAGCTTGCATTGGTCGGCAGATCTGGTGGTGGGAAAACCACGCTGGTGAATCTCTTGCCACGCTTCTACGAACAGCAAGCTGGCGATTTGCTGCTTGATGGTGTTGATGTGCGTACTTTAACCCTTAAAAATCTACGTCAGCAATTTGCGCTGGTTAGCCAGGATGTCATTCTTTTCAATGACACCGTGTTTAATAATATCGCCTATGGCTTGTTACGTAACGCGAGCGAAAATGAAGTGATTGATGCTGCCAAGGCTGCGCATGCTTGGGAGTTTATTCAGCAATTACCCAACGGCTTGTATAGCCAGATTGGTGATCGTGGCGTACGCCTTTCTGGCGGCCAACGGCAGCGATTGGCGATTGCCCGCGCCATCTTAAAAGATGCACCTATTCTGTTGCTGGATGAAGCCACTTCTGCATTAGATACCGAATCTGAACAGCATGTTCAGGCAGCCCTAGACACCTTGATGCATAACCGTACGACCATCGTTATCGCACATCGGCTTTCTACCATTGAGAATGCAGATCGCATATTGGTACTAGAGCAGGGCGAAATCATCGAAAGTGGCACGCATGCTTCTCTACTTGAGGCGCATGGCCATTACGCAAAGCTGTATCAAAAACAATTCCATTAAATTATGGCTACCTCCATCAACGCATGGTTTAAAGAGTCTTTGCAGCGCAGATGGTACGGTCTTAGCGTCTGGCATATTCTATTAATACCGATTTCGTGGATGTTTGGACTTCTTTCATCGTCTCGAAGAGTTGCCTACAAATTAGGGCTTTTTAAATCTTACAAACTCCCCGTGCCTGTTGTCGTTGTCGGCAATATCAATATTGGCGGCACAGGTAAAACACCGCTGGTGCTATGGTTGTCGGAGCAGCTCATTCATGCGGGATACTTTCCCGCGATTATCAGCCGTGGTTATGGCGCCAGTCACAGCAAAATTTCTCCAGTATATCCAGATAGCAACCCTGGCTGGGTCGGCGACGAACCTGTTCTGCTTGCTAAGCGGGCGTCATGCCCAGTTTGGGTGGGGCGCGACCGCATTGCGGTTGCGCAAAAACTGCTTCAAGTTCACCCAAAATGTAATGTGATCATCAGTGATGATGGATTGCAGCACTATCGACTAAAGCGCGATATTGAGCTGGTTGTAGTTGATGCCAGTCGCGGTTTTGGTAATGGCTATTTGCTGCCTGCGGGACCATTGCGCGAATTGGTAGGCCGATTGAAAAAAGTGGATGCCGTGATTTTTAATGGCGGACAACCTACTCAGGATTCTGCAGCCAATCACTTTGGTATGTCGTTGCAGGGCAAACAGTTCCAGTCATTACTTGATGATAAAAAAGCAGCTGCAAAGGATTTTGCAGATAAAAAATTACATGCAGTCGCAGGTATTGGTAATCCACAACGTTTTTTTCAGCAGCTTGAGCATCTCGGTTTGCGATTTGAGCGCCATGTTTTTCCAGATCACCACGCTTTTAAATTGGCCGATTTGCAAATTCAAGGTGCTGAAGTAATATTGATGACAGAAAAAGACGCTGTAAAATGCCAACTCTTTGCAAAAGATAACTGGTGGTTTCTGCCTGTTGAGGCCATTATTGAAGATCGCCTGACCACGTTGATTATGAGTAAGTTAGCGGTGTTTAAGGCATTAAGTAAATAAATTTAGCAGGATAGAGTCTATGGATAAAAAGTTACTTCAAATACTGGTCTGCCCCGTTACAAAAGGGCCATTGATTTACAAAAAAGAAACGCAGGAGCTGATTTCTCGTTCCGCACGCTTAGCCTACCCTATACGTGATGGCATTCCAGTCATGCTGGAAGATGAAGCCAGAAAACTTGCCGCTGAAGAAGAGGTGTAGATTTGCACTTTCATGTTGTGATCCCTGCACGTTACGGTAGTAGTCGTTTGCCAGCCAAGCCACTTCTGGACATCGCAGGTAAGCCGATGGTAGTGCGTGTGGTCGAGCAAGCTTTATCCAGTGGGGCAGCCTCAGTGACGGTAGCCACTGACCATCAAGCAATTGCTGATCAAGTGCATGTTCATGGATTTTCTGCAGTGATGACACTCCAGGATCACGTCTCAGGAACAGATCGTATTGCGGAAGTCGCCAAGATTTTGGGTTGGCCAGATGATGCAATCGTGGTGAATGTGCAGGGTGATGAGCCCTTAATAGATCCTGAGCTTATAAGAGAGGTTGCAACTAACCTTCAAGAGCATCCTCATGCTTCTATTGCAACGGCATGCCATCCCCTGCATGATCAAGTGGCATTGATGAATCCTAATGTGGTGAAGGTGGTGATGGATCAGGCAGGTTACGCACTTTACTTTAGCCGTGCGCCGATTCCATATCCACGAGATGCTTTTGCGGCGAACCAACCTTTACCAACAGATGCGAAGTATTATCGGCACATTGGCATTTATGCTTACCGCACCTCATTTCTTAATACCTACGCAACGCTTCAACCTGCCAATATCGAGCAACTTGAGTCTCTTGAGCAACTGCGTGCCTTATGGCATGGCTATAAAATCAGCGTTGCAATTACAGATAATGCCCCAGCGACGGGTGTTGATACTGAGCACGACTTGATTCAGGTACGTCAGCATTTTGCCAGCATAAATTAAAGGCATTAAGTTTTGCTGTTGTTCAATTGCAATAATTTGATACTTTTATCCATTACTTTTTAATCTATTTAAGTGGGTTGATTTTAATGAATTTATTTTGGTTTTTTGCCCTAAAGTCACTAGAAAATCCACCCTCTAGCCTAATGAAATTCACAAATTAGGCTTGACGCTATTCGACCTTTATTGCTATAGTCTCACTTCTCGGCGCTAGGTATTTAACTAGATAACGAAGCGGACGCGGGGTGGAGCAGTCTGGCAGCTCGTCGGGCTCATAACCCGAAGGTCACAGGTTCAAATCCTGTCCCCGCAACCAAACTGTTCTGACGTAAGTCACGCTTGAAATAGTAATAACCGCTCTTTAAAAAATTGAACAATCGATAGGTGTGAGTGCTTGTAGTTGAGGCAGTCATTTAACGGCTTGATGTTATTTGTGTGGTGCTTGTTAAAGGGCGCTGTGCAGGTTTAACAGAAGAGTTTGCGTTACTTGGCA
>DATHWP010000071.1:0-29273 GCA_035460505.1 Methyloradius sp.
AATGCGAAAAGCCAGTCTTTTGGACTGGCTTTTTTTATGCCTGCTGTAAAGTTGGTTACAGGGTCAGCACCCACTGGACGATAGTTTTGATGTCTTCGTCCTTCACATGTGGACTGTTAGCCGGCATGGGAATTGGACCCCACACACCACTTCCACCGGCTTTTACTTTGGCAATCAGTTTGGCTTCGGCGGTTTTATCGCCCCTATATTTTGCTGCGACATCTTTATAAGCTGGGCCTACGATCTTGTTGGCAACGCTATGGCATGCCAAGCAACCACTTTTCTGTGCAAGCGCTTCGGCAGCACCAGCATCCACTGCAACCGCCTGGCCTACCAGTAACAAGCTGCTAGCAGCTGCGGCTAATGTAAACAATACTTTCATGTTTAACTCCTTGGTAGCAATCACTATTTAAACGCTTTCAACACTGTACTCCACGGCAAGTATATGTGTATAGCCAGGGTTAATCATGACCAGATTCTCCATAGCGTTGGCAGTTTCAACACATAACATATGACGCCAGCTATCATCTTTTGCCATATCTGCCATCTGATGTGCTTTTTTCTGCCAAGGGTTCCACACTACCGTCGTGCTACTACCTTTTTTATTGATCACAATATCGCGGTTAAACGCTGGATCATGAATCTTGACTGCGGTTTTCGTACTGACATACACACGGTCAAATTCCTGATTAAAAGTGAGGTCGCCCTCTTGGGTGCCACGCCAGTAATCAAGCAGCTTATCGGCATACTCGGTGTTATCCAGCCCAGAAACGCTGACCTTTTCTACATCGCTCACATTAAAGTAGGTGTGGAAAGCCTCACCCATGAAAAATGGCTGAGTAGCACGATTGGTCGTTGAAAGTTTGATGGATAAAGTCGCACCAATTTCAATCGTCATCGTGAGGGTATAAGGATATGAAAGCTGACGTTGCGCATTTTCGGTTTGCTTCATTTGCAAAATTACACGTGTATTACCGTTATACATCTGCCCAATATCAATCACCGAAAATGGCGTCACGCGGGCGAAACCATGCATACAGAGTGAGCTGTCAGTAGGATGTGCGCCAAACCATGGCCAGCAAAGCGGAATACCACCGCGGATAGAACGACCAGGCTCAAAACGGGATTGTTCGGACATCCATAACACAGGTTGTGCAGTGTGTTTGGGGTGCCAATGCATCAGGTGTGCGCCTTGCAAGGCCAGTTTGGCCGTAGCATGGCGATTCTCGATCTCTATGTAATCCAGCCCAGCTTCATCTTTGCTAAAGCGAACCTGATCCTCAGCGACATGCGATGATGGATATTTGCTTTCGTACTCTTTTGTTGCTGATTGGCTGGTATCCATAGTTCCCCGCTGCTTATACAGCTAAAATTCATGACACAATTAAACGACTATTTTTCTATCTGCGACACATCCCGCACCGCACCGCGTGCCGCACTGGTGCTCATTGCGGCATAAGCACGTAGCGCTGGCGAAACAACGCGATTACGATTTAAAGGCTTCCATGCAGCTTTGCCCTTTGCTTCCATTGTTGCACGTCTGTGCGCCATAACTTCATCGCCAATGGCTAAATGGATGGTGCGATTAGGGATGTCAATTTCAATCGTATCGCCCTCTTCCACCAAACCAATCGCGCCACCTTCAGCAGCCTCAGGTGATGCATGACCAATACTCAAGCCAGACGTACCACCAGAAAATCTACCATCTGTAAGTAAAGCACAAACCTTACCCAAATCTTTTGATTTCAAATAGCTGGTTGGGTACAACATCTCTTGCATGCCTGGGCCACCACGTGGGCCTTCATAACGAATGACCACTACGTCGCCAGCTACTACTGTATCGGCCAGAATCGCCTCAACTGCAGCATCCTGGCTTTCAAATATGCGTGCACGACCAGTAAACTTCAAAATGCTGTCATCAACGCCTGCTGTTTTAACGATACAGCCATCCAGTGCGATATTGCCGTACAGTACGGCCAAACCACCGTCTTTGGAGTAGGCATGCTCAATGTCGCGAATACAGCCTTCAGCACGGTCATCATCTAACGTTGGGAACAACATAGACTGGCTAAATGCAATCGTAGTTGCAATTCCGCCAGGCGCCGCGCGGAAAAACTTCTTCACATCCTCATCTTGCGTAGTCGTGATATCCCATTTATCCAGAGCATCACCCATGGTTGGGCTATGTACGGTTGGCGTATCGCGATGAATCAAACCACCACGGCTCAACTCACTCAAAATACCCATCACCCCTCCAGCATGGTGCACGTCTTCCATATGATACTTAGCAGTCGCAGGTGCCACTTTGCAGATACATGGTACGCCGCGTGAAATACGGTCAATATCGGCCATCGTAAAATCAATACCTGCCTCGTGCGCCGCAGCAAGCAAATGCAACACCGTATTGGTTGAACCACCCATGGCTACATCAAGGCTCATGGCATTTTCAAAAGCTTTCATATTGGCGATTGAACGTGGCAATACCGAATAATCATCTTGCTCATAATGGCGTTTCGCCAACTCGACAATAGTACGGCCAGCCTTAAGGAATAATTCCTTACGCGCACCGTGCGTAGCCAGCGTAGAGCCATTACCAGGCAAACTCAAACCCAATGCCTCGGTCAGGCAATTCATTGAATTGGCAGTAAACATGCCAGAGCATGAACCGCAGGTTGGACAAGCCGAGCGCTCAATAGCATCAGACTCAGCATCTGATACACGACTATCTGCCGCTGCCACCATGGCATCAACCAGATCCAGCTTGTGTTCTGTGCCTTGCCAGTTAACCTTACCCGCTTCCATCGGGCCGCCTGACACGAATACAACAGGAATATTCAGACGCAAGGCTGCCATCAACATGCCAGGCGTAATCTTGTCGCAATTCGATATACATACCAACGCATCAGCACAGTGTGCGTTGACCATGTATTCCACGCTGTCAGCAATCAAGTCGCGACTTGGCAAACTGTACAACATACCAGCATGACCCATGGCAATGCCGTCATCTACGGCAATTGTATTGAATTCTTTTGCTACGCCGCCTGCACGCTCAATCTCGCGTGCAACCAGTTGGCCTAAATCTTTTAGATGTACGTGGCCTGGTACAAACTGCGTGAATGAATTGGAAATGGCGATGATAGGTTTATCAAAGTCGCCATCTTTCATACCTGTAGCACGCCAGAGTGCGCGGGCACCCGCCATATTGCGACCATGCGTGGTAGTTCTTGAGCGATATTCAGGCATAACGATTTCCTTAATGTGATGCAATTACATACTTAAAAATGCGTGTTATTTGCAGTATGTAATCCAGCGTAAACTGATTAAAACGTATAATTCAATATTCTAACTCAATCCCGTCGCACACTCATGCTCATACACCCAGAATTTGACCCCGTTGCAATTCATCTTGGCCCGCTAGGGATTCATTGGTATGGCTTGATGTATCTGTTTGGATTCATGAGTTTGCTGCTGCTAGGCAAATGGCGGGCTCGCAAATATCCAGGGCGTGGCTGGACTGAAACTGACCTTGATGACATCTTGTTTTATGGCGCCTTGGGCGTCATTTTTGGCGGTCGCCTAGGTTATGTGGTGTTTTATCAGCCCACATATTTCATTAGCCACCCCTTAGAAATCTTCTTTTTATGGCAAGGCGGCATGTCATTCCATGGCGGTTTCCTTGGCGTGTTAGTCGCGATGTTCTTCTTCGCGCGTAAAACTGGTAAGCAATGGCTAAGCATCATGGATTTTGTCGCACCACTGGTGCCAATTGGCTTGGCTGCTGGTCGTATGGGTAATTTCATTAACGGCGAATTATGGGGGCGCTCAACCAACCTGCCTTGGGGAATGGTGTTTCCGCGAGTAGATAATGTGCCACGCCACCCATCGCAACTTTATGAATTTGGGTTAGAAGGCATCGTGCTATTTATCATTCTGTGGACATACTCAACCAAACCACGGCCTGTCGGTGCGATCTCTGGTCTATTTTTGATTGGCTATGGCACGTTCCGTTTTTTAGTGGAGTTCACACGCGAGCCAGATCGCTTCTTAGGTGTTCTAGCATTGGGAATGAGCATGGGCCAATGGCTAAGTTTGCCTATGGTGCTGGTGGGTATTTGGATGCTTAGAAGTGCGCTCGCCAATAAATTTACCCGCTAATCATATTGCTGAAAATCTGACGATTCCCCATACAATTGTGATGAATTCGACATCCCACTTTGATTTTTAGCCGTACTCAGTTTCAGCGAGAAATGACTAACGCATAAAAATCATACAGTTATAGCAGTGACGTATCCCTTAAATTCTTTGGTACACGATTTGCATTATTGAATACGTGGATCAAGTTTTAAGGAGATAAAAATGATAAGCCTAATTCAATCAATGTTCGATAAAAACACAGGCACAAAGGCTGACGCCAGCTTGCCATTGCAAGCCAATAATAGGCCGAGCGAAGAATTAAAGATTGCGCCTTCTATTTCAAACAATCACGGCATAGAAGTAGAAGAGCTTAGCTTTGAAGATGTTGCAAGGATTATGGGCGGGAAATAAGACTAAGCAGTCCAGCGTTAGCTAGCAGCAGCGCTTGATACCAGTCCATTTGTTGTTTTGCCATTGCTTGAAAAACGCTTCCTTGCTTAACGGCAACTCATCTACCGCATCATGGTGCTCTGCAAAATGTGCCAGATATTGATCATAAGCGTCATCGCCAGAGAGTCGGCGTACAAGATGCCAAAATGCTTTTAGTCTTTTAATCATTAAGATTCTCCTTTACCTTACTGGCTCAATTGAATTAACCAGTTGGGTGGCCACATAAGGTGTTTCAGTATTCGGCCGCACAGATTTACCTGCAAGATAACGCACACATACACGCAGCATATCCAGCACCACTATCCAGAGCATCACTACAAAGAAAAGCGTGAGCCAAGCATCTAGGCGTTGGTTAAGGATTAATTGTGGTGCAACCACCGCTTTTTCTGGTGGTAACAGCCCTGCAGCTAGTTTGCTGGCTAAATCATTAGCAGCAGCAAAAAAACCTACGCGAATATCAGGGCTGGTAATTTTCTCCCATGCGGCACTTGTGGTTAGTGTGACCAGCCAAACCAGTGGCAAACCTGTCACCCACGCATACTTCAGCTTGCCATTTTTAATCAGAATGCCCGTACCAACGCTCAAAGCGATAGCTGCCAACATCTGGTTAGCAATGCCAAACATTGGCCACAGAATATTCACGCCACCATTCGGATCAATTACCCCGATATAAAGGAAATATCCCCAGCCAGCCACCACCAAGCCACTGGTTAAGATCACTGAGGGATACCATGAGGTTTGACCCATTTTTGGCCAAATATTGCTCAACATATCTTGCAGCATGAATCGACCCACGCGCGTACCTGCATCTAGCGTGGTCAATATAAAAATAGCCTCAAACATAATGGCAAAGTGGTACCACAAAGCGAGCAATCCCTGGCCGAAGGCTTTACCAAATATAGTGGCCATGCCCACCGCGAGTGATGGCGCCCCACCCGTGCGGGCGAATAAAGTTGATTCGCCCATGTCAGTCGCCAAACTCTTCATTTGCTCAACAGTCACGGGGAAACCCCAAGAAGAAATCATGGCGACTGCATCTGCCGCCTCTTTACCCACAACACCAGCTGGGCTATTGATGGCGAAAAATACGCCAGGCTCAAGCACTGTAGCTGCAACCATGGCCATAATGGCAACAAACGATTCGAGCAACATGCCGCCATAAGCAATCATGCGAATGTCACGTTCATTGGCGATTAACTTAGGTGTAGTGCCAGAAGCAATCAATGCGTGAAAACCAGAAACCGCCCCGCAAGCAATGGTAATAAATACGAAAGGAAACAAAGCGCCGCCAAATATGGGGCCTGTACCATCAATAAACTGTGTCAATGCTGGCATCTGCACATCGGGGCGCCAGATGAAGATGGCCAGCGCTAGCACGATGACCGTGCCCAGCTTCATAAAGGTAGAAAGATAATCTCTGGGGGCAAGCAACAACCATACAGGCAAGACTGCAGCAGCAAGGCCATAGGCAATCACCCACCATGCGAGCGTCAATCCATCATGGTCAAAAATCACGCGTAATGCAGGGTGATGGTCAACAAACCCGCCCATGAATACTGCAAGCAAGAGCAAGGCGACGCCAAGCGCTGAAGCCTCAAGCACTTGGCCTGGCCTGAAATGGCGCATATAGAGCCCAACAATCATGGCGATGGGAATGGTCGCAGCCACCGTGGACGTCGCCCAAGGGCTATGTTTCATCGCATTCACAACCACCAGCCCAAGCACAGCGATCAAGATAATCATGATGGCAAATGTGCCTATCAATGCGGCAGAACCACCAATCGGCCCCAATTCATCACGTGCCATTTGCCCCAAGCTTTTGCCATTGCGGCGCGTGGATAAAAACAATGTCACAGTATCTTGCACACAACCACCAAGCACAGCACCGACTAATATCCAGAGCGTGCCTGGCAAGTAACCAAACTGGGCAGCAAGCGTTGGTCCCACTAATGGGCCTGGCCCTGCAATCGCAGCAAAATGGTGACCAAATACCACCCATTTGTTCGTGGGTACAAAATCGCGACCGTTATCCAAGCGTTCGGCTGGGGTTGCGCGGGTTTCATCCACCGTTAATACTTTTGCGATAATCCACGCTGCATAAAATCGATAGGCAATCGCGTATATACAGAGCGCCGCCGTAATAAACCATAAAGCATTGATGCTTTCACCACGATGTGTGGCGATGGCACTCACCGCAGTTGCCCCTAGTAAAGCGACTAAAATCCACCCTATTTTTTTAAATACATGATTCATTTTTATTCGCCAGCACCTGTGTCCGTTTAACTTGACTTGATTAGCAAGAGACATAGTATAAATCAGGCTCTGCTGAATAGAATATGTAACTAGCGTTAATCCATAAAGGAATTCTATAAGCAAGAAAATATAGGCGCAAAAAAGCCCTTGTTAGTAAAAGTAACAAGGGCTTTGGTAGCACTAAACCAATAATTATCAGACTATATCAAGTGCTTTATTTTTTCTTGCCGACCTGATTACCAATCACGCCACCCACGGCTGCGCCACCTACAGTACCAACAGCACTACCTCCAGTTAATACTGCCCCAGCTACAGCACCGACACCTGCGCCTACGGCGGTACTCTTATCGCGCTTTGTCATGCCACTACAAGCGCTCATACTCAACAATGTAAGCGTTAATATACTCACTGTGAAAAATTTAGATGTACGATTCATTTTATTTCTCCTGAAAAACTTTTGGAATTCTTTAATGCGTTTTTATATTAAACATTCTCTAGATTGGCCTGTAGCCTGAATAAGCCGATTTGACTGTAGGACAATACTGACTCTGCTTTAATATTAAGCTGTACGATCTCGGCGATATGCTTGCAGGCAATGCTTACTTCATGCTCTGCTTGATTTATGTTAGGGTTATGGCAATTACTTTTTACCCGAATGAAAGCCCTGAATACATGAAAAAAACCACTACCTCCGCAATCCTTTCAATGTTATTAGTTGCGTCCCTGTCAATGAGTTACGCACTAGCAGAAGATACTGGTAGCGATATTGAAGCAGTAACCGCCAGTGGCGACAAAGTGATTTTGCAGCCTAACGGCCGTTGGAAATTTGTAGAAAAAGAAAAAGCTGTTGTAGCTGAAAAAATCTCCAAACAGTATGTGGAAAATCAGGGCTGCCCTAATGGTACTCAAGGTGGATTTTTTGGTCTTGGTGTTGGTCGCTGCATTAAACCTGGTGATAAGGACTTTAACCGCGGCACACTCAATCCCAAGTGATATTTAAGCTCAACGGGGTTTAAGTTAATAAAAATAACTAAAGCAGGCCCCGTTCAGCAAACGAGAGCGTCTGATTCCCTGCCACAACAAAGTGATCTAGCACACGTACATCAACCAAGGCTAATGCGTCCTTGAGTGCTTTAGTCAGCATCTCATCCGCACGGCTTTGCAGAGCAATGCCCGATGGGTGGTTATGGGCAAAAATCACTGAGGCTGCGTTGTGGTGTAATACACGCTTTACTATTTCTCGGGGATAAACACTGGTTTGGGTAAGTGTTCCCTCAAACATGCTTTCTTGAGCCAACACGCGGTTTTGCGCATCAAGGAACAAGACGAGAAATACCTCACGATTCAAGCTACCTAATTTCAGGCATAAGTAATCCCTCACTTGCTTAGGCGAACTCAATACATCACGGCTTTGCATATCTTCTTGTAAAGCGCGGCGGCTCATTTCAAAAATCGCCTGTAGCTGTGCGAATTTGCTTTCACCCATGCCATTGATAGCAGTGATCTCAGCTAGCGATGCAGAGAAAATACCGTTCAAGCTACCGAATGCATTGAGCAAATCCCGGGCTAAATCCACAGCACTTTTGCCCGTTACACCTACACGTAAAAATATGGCCAATAGTTCTGCATCGGACAACACCGCGACGCCATTCGCTAACAACTTCTCTCTAGGGCGTTCACCCTCTGGCCAATCTGTAATCGCCATGCTTGCTGCCTTTCATGTAAAATCAGTTGATATAAAACCATTGATTATTATGACGTATTCCCCAATTAAAAAACTGGTACTTGGCATCACTGGCGGCATTGCTGCCTACAAAGCGGCTGAACTTGTGCGACTGCTGGTTAAACAAGGGATAGACGTTCAGGTAGTCATGACTAAGTCTGCCTGCGAGTTCATCACGCCCATCACTTTGCAGGCGCTGTCTGGTAAGCCAGTATTCACTGAAATGTGGGATGGCAGCATTGCCAATGGCATGCCGCATATCGAGCTATCACGCACTGCTGATGCGATTTTGATTGCGCCCGCAAGCGCTAATTTTTTATCCAAGCTCGTGCATGGTAGCGCTGATGACTTATTGAGCACACTCTGCCTAGCTAGAGATTGCCCACTGATTGTTGCGCCCGCCATGAATAAGCAAATGTGGGAAAACCCGGCAACGCAACGCAATATTCAGCTGTTGCAAGCTGATGATATAAAAGTCATTGGGCCAGATGCAGGTGAACAGGCCTGTGGCGAAGTCGGGCTGGGGCGAATGATTGAGCCAGCAGAGATTGTAGAGTGGTTAAGTACGGCCTTTTTACCAAAAATTTTCAAAGGCAAACGTATTTTAATTACTGCAGGGCCGACTGTAGAAGCGATTGACCCCGTACGTGCGTTAACAAATTTTAGTTCTGGGAAAATGGGCTATAGCATTGCGCGGGCAGCACAAGCAATGGGGGCTGAAGTCACACTTGTGAGCGGGCCAATATCTCTCTCAGCTCCATTAGTCAGCCATTTTGAATCAGTGACAAGTGCTGAAGAAATGTACCAGGCTGTCATGCATTCAATTACCAAACAGGATATTTTTATTGGTGTTGCCGCAGTGGCCGATTATCGCCCTGCAGAATACAGTGCGAAAAAGATCAAAAAAAGTGGGCAGTCGCTCACCTTAGAATTAATACCGAATAAGGATATTATTGCTGAAATTGCAGCCCTGCCCAATGCCCCTTTTTGCGTAGGCTTCGCGGCTGAAAGTGACGATTTACTTAAGCATGCCGAAGAAAAAAGGCAACGCAAAAAACTGCCTTTGGTAGTTGCCAATATTGCCAGCGACACTATGGGTAAAGATGATGCATCTATTGTGTTGTTAGATGACGAAGGTGCCCACACATTGTCTTATGCACCAAAAGCTGAGCTTGCTGCTACGCTACTGCAACATATCGCCAACATAATGAACATTTAATTCACCTAAATAAAGGCCATCACATGTCATTAAAAGTCGAACTTAAAATTCTGGATGAGCGCCTGCGAAATCATCTACCTAGCTATGCAACGCCTGGCTCAGCCGGCCTTGATTTGCGCGCATGCTTGGAACACACACAAACACTCAACCCAGGTGAAACTACATTAATACCCACTGGCATGGCGATTTATCTGCGTAATCCGAATTACGCTGCAATTATTCTACCGCGTTCAGGGCTTGGCCATAAACACGGTATCGTATTAGGCAACCTGGTCGGGCTGATCGACTCTGATTATCAGGGACAATTACTCGTATCATGCTGGAATAGAGGTCGTGAGCCTTTTATGCTCAACCCTATGGAACGCATTGCCCAACTAATCATTGTGCCCGTAATACAAGCCGACTTTAGTGTAGTAGATGAATTTGCGGCGAGCGAACGTGGTGAGGGCGGATTTGGTAGTACAGGCAAACACTAATTTTTAGCTTAAATGTGATGAATTAAGCTAATTCACTTGAAGAACATGCCATTTTTATGGTATAAATGCGGTCTTTTCGAATTTGGAGTAAACCATGGCACGCGTATGTCAGGTAACCGGCAAAAAGCCGATGGTAGGAAATAACGTTTCCCACGCAAACAACAAAACCAAACGTCGTTTTTTACCTAATTTGCAAAACCGCAAATTCTGGGTTGAGAGCGAAAATCGTTGGGTGAGTATGCGTATTACAAACGCTGCATTGCGTACAATCGACAAAAATGGCATTGATGCTGTTTTAGCTGATATGCGCGCAAGCGGTGAGAAGATTTAAGGATCAATCATGCGTGAAAAAATAAAATTAGAATCAAGTGCTGGTACAGGTCATTTCTACACCACCACCAAGAACAAACGTACCATGCCAGAGAAAATGGAAATCAAGAAGTTTGATCCAGTTGCTCGTAAGCATGTACTGTATAAAGAAACAAAACTAAAATAACCTTTACGTTATTTCAGTAATAAAAAAGCCCGCATCGCGGGCTTTTTTATTACTGTTAATCCCTTAGAGCTATGCCATTTTGTAGCAACGCAAGCGACGTGAAAACTCTTCAAGCGCCTCTATACCTGATGCCTCAGCACGGTGGCACCAGTCTTCAAGGTTCTTTAACAACTGCTCTTGCGTGGCAGTTGAGCGCGACCAGATTGCCATCAACTCTTGTTTCAAGTCATATATCTTTTGCAGTTGATGTGCATGCTGCAAGGCATTATGCAATTCTTGCTTCTCTTTATCTTGCAAGTGAATCGCATCCAAATGCAACCAATGCTTGATACGCTCAATTGAAACTCGCTCATGACTACGCTTCTCATAGGCATGATGAATTTTATCTAATTCCTGCTTGTAAGCTGTTTTAAGCATAGCGCCATATTTACCCATCACATCAAATCTATGGGTAATCACGGCTTGTAAAGTATCGAGATCACAACGCGTTTTTGCCCAATCAAAATGTACTTTTGGTGCAATTTTTTTAACTTTGGCAAGGCTTACCATTTGCATGAGGCGGATATACATCCAACCGATATCAAACTCATACCATTTGCTTGATAGCTTGGCAGAGCTAGCATAGGAATGGTGATTGTTATGCAATTCCTCGCCACCAATCAGAATTCCCCAAGGAACAATATTGGTGCTTGCATCATCCGCTGCAAAATTGCGGTAACCCCAATAATGCCCAATACCGTTAATTACGCCAGCAGCGGTAATCGGTATCCAGGCCATCTGCACAGCCCATATGGTCAAGCCTAGCGGGCCGAATAACACAACATTGATAATCAGCATCAACCGCAGACCCACACCACTGTGTTTGGTATAGACATTGCGCTCCATCCAGTCATCTGGCGTACCCGCCCCATATTTCTCCAAGGTTTCCAGATTTTTGGCTTCAGCACGATAAAGCTCAGCACCTTCTCGCAAGACCTTCTGAATACCAAGCACTTGTGGGCTATGCGGGTCATCTTCAGTTTCGCATTTTGCATGGTGCTTACGATGTATAGCTGCCCATTCCTTAGTCACCATTCCCGAGCTCATCCACAGCCAAAACCTGAAAAAGTGGCTGACGATAGGGTGTAAGTCTAATGCACGGTGTGCCTGGCAGCGGTGCAGGTAAATAGTGACTGCCGCTATCGTAATATGCGTAAATGCCAGCGCAACGACAATGTATCCCCACCAAGGTAAATCAATTAACCACAGATTATTATTCATTTCACATACCCCACTGTTAACTTAATTTAAGTAGCACTATTCTTATTATTCATTGCTACCTCACCCAGCACACGGACTTCACGTTGCGGGTAAGGAATCACAATACCACTCGCTTGAAATGCACGCCATATCTCAAGATAAATCGCTGATTTCAAATTGGATGAGCCTTCTTCAGGATCAATAATCCAGCAATTCAGGTTCAGATCAATGCCACTTTCACCAAACGCTAATATATAGGCTGAAGGCGCTGGCTCTTGTATCACCCGCGGATGCTTCACGGCGATATCTCGCATGATATTCATGGCTTTTTCCAAGTCACTATCGTAGCTAATCTGTATTGGTAGCTGCACGCGCGATTTTCTATCGGTTAATGAATGGTTGATGACCATACTGGTAATCAAGGTCTCATTAGGAATAATCACCTGCGTGCCATCCAGCTTATTCAGCACCAAATAACGCGAACGCAAATCGCCGACGATACCGTAGTGAGTTTCGATAGTCACCACATCACCAATCTGCATGGATCTGTCCATCAGGATAATAAATCCACTCACATAATTGCTCGCAACCTTCTGCAAGCCAAAGCCCAAACCTATACCAATTGCACCGCCAAACACCGATAGCAAAGTGATGTCCAGTCCAACGGCAGATAGCCCAATCAATATCGCGACCAATGAAAGCAAGATACGTAACAGCTTTGTCAGCACCACTCGCATATTCATGTTGATTTGCTGCGCCTGCATCAGCCTGTTTTCTAATAAGCGACTTAGCCACAATGCAATAAACAAGGTGATGATGATTGTGAATGCACCTTGCAACACAATCAAAAGATTGGCATTGGTTTTACCTACTTTGAAATTTACATCTTCCAGAGTTTGCAATAAATCAGGTAACAGCCCCGTGAGATGTAAAGCCAATATTAACCAAACAGCACTCGCTATTACACTCTCAAGCGCTCTTACCCAGCCGCCAGGCGCAAAAATATACCGTAGCGCATACACGGCAAGCCTGATAACTGCCATCGCGATTAAGAGCGTTGCAGCAAGCTTGAGCATGCTGACATGCTGCCATTGCTTCAACAATAGTTGGCCTGCGTAGACAATCAAGAGGGAACTCAAAGGAAACAGTACGCGTTTGATACCCCCTATCCCGACTTTCCAGGTTTCGGGCGCGTGCTGCATGATGTAATTTTTCAATATGCCGTTAATTGACCACGCAAGGCCTAATGCCAGAACAATGACACCAAGCTGCCACAAAATGACGGGGCTGGCGGTATCCGTGAATAAATCCTGCATCAGCAGGCTTATTTCTTCGTTCATTTAGTCATGCTCATACAAGAAAAATAGTCGCTAGACCTAGAAAGATAAAAAACCCACCGCTATCTGTCATAGCGGTAATGAGTACGCTTGACCCTACAGCGGGGTCGCGACCAGCCTTAGTCATCACCAGTGGAATCAATACGCCCATAATGGCTGCAAGCAATAGATTGAGGGTCATTGCACTTGTCATGACTAGGCCAAGCGTTACATTCTTGTACAGCAGGTATGAAGCAATCCCTAATACCCCACCCCAGATGATGCCATTCAGGAGTGCTACGCCTAATTCTTTAATGAGTAGCGACTTCATATTGTGTGAGGCAATCTGGCCCAGTGCCAAACCCCGCACAATCATGGTGGTTGTTTGATTGCCAGAGTTACCACCAATACCCGCCACGATGGGCATTAAAGCTGCCAATGCCACAATCTTTTCAATAGATCCTTCAAACAAGCCAATGACGCGAGATGCTACAAACGCAGTCACAAGATTCACTGCCAGCCAAGTCCAACGGTTTTGCACAGACTTCCACACTGATGAGAATAAGTCCTCTTCTTCACGCAAACCTGCCATGGAGAGCATGTCGCTCTCTGCTTCATCGCGAATAAAGTCCATGACTGTATCAACGGTTAAGCGGCCAATCAGCTTATTATTTTCATCAACGACGGGGGCTGTAACCAAGTCATAACGCTCAAAGGCCTTGGCTGCTTCGTCAGCTTTATCATCAGGATGAAAGGTCACCGTGTCTTCAGCCATGATGTCCAATACTTCAGCATCGAGATCATTCACCACCATACGTTTAAGTGGCAAAACCCCAAGTAGAACATTGTGACGATCAACAACGAATAGCTTATCAGTATGGTCTGGAAGGCTACCTATACGGCGCAGATAGCGTAGTGCAACTTCAAGGGTAATGTCTTCGCGGATGGTGACAATATCAAAATCCATCAGGGCGCCAACATCATCTTCATCATAACCAAGCGCCGATTGCAGGCGCTCACGATTCTGTATATCAAGACTTTCTAGCAAGTCTTGTAAAACATCTTTTGGAAGATCAGGTGCTAAGTCGGCCAGTTCGTCTGTATCAAGTTGCTCTGCTGCGGCTAGCAACTCTTCGCTGTCCATGTCGGCGATCAGTGTCTGCCGAACTGCATCAGATACTTCTAGCAGAATCTCGCCGTCACGCTCTGCTTTTACCAGCTCCCATACATCTAAACGCTGTTCGAGTGGTAGCGCTTCAAGAATATATGCAACGTCCGCAGGATGTAGTGCATCGAGCTTTTTTTGTAACTCGACCAGGTTCTGCTTGTGCACCAGCGTTTCTACAAGCTGGTGTTTAGCCATATCCTGTTTATGCACCAGATTCTCAACGAGCTTATGCTTGTTGAGCAGCGTGATGACCTGCTGCAAACTTTGCTGGAGGCTTTCCTTTGCTTCCTGAAAAGCAGACGCTTCGGAAATATCGTCCTGTACTACAGATTCTTGGCCATCAGTGGTCATTTATTAGGCTCGCTGAAACAGTCTGGCTTACAATAAGCAAATATTAACCTCTGAATTTGATTTGCGTGGCTTTAAAAGACTAGCCATTATTGGGTAGCTACAACCTCATATTATGGCCGTTTTTGGCAGTATAGAAAACCTTAATATTGTTGCAATACTAGCATTGAGAAATTAGCGAATTAACAAACTTCATGATTAACCTTTTATTGTACGGAACATCAGGCTGTCATCTTTGTGAAGAAGCAGAAGCCTTACTAAGCAGATTAGAAGATGAGCATTCAATTACTCTTCAGCTAGTTGATATTGCAGATGATGAATCTCTTGTTGAAGCCTATGGCATCAGAATACCAGTACTAATCAATACCGATAAATCAGAACTATCATGGCCATTTAACGAAAACGATTTAAGAGCGTGGCTAAAAAGAAATTAATCCGTTTGTATTTTTTCTTACTAATAAAAAAGCCGGCATAAAGCCGGCTTTTTTATTAAATCAATGCTTATTCAGCAACTACTGGTTCTGCAGCTAAATCAGGGCGATCAACCAACTCAATCAATGCCATTGGTGCATTATCACCCAAACGGAAACCGCATTTCAGAATACGCAAATAACCACCATTGCGTGTTTGATAACGTGGACCCAACTCAGCAAATAACTTACCAACAATATCACGGTCACGAAGACGCGCAAAAGCTAAACGACGATTAGCCAAAGTAGGTGTTTTGCCAAGTGTAATTAAAGGCTCAGCAACGCGACGCAGCTCTTTTGCCTTAGGCAATGTCGTCTTGATGATTTCATGACGCAATAGTGATGTCGCCATATTGCGGAACATCGCTTGACGATGGCTGCTTGTGCGGTTTAATTTTCGATTACTGTTACGATGACGCATAGTGATACCTCACACCTTTGCTAATATACTTTTAGGTTTTTCTTTAAATCTTCTCAAGACCAACTGGTGGCCAGTTTTCCAGCTTCATGCCCAATGTCAGGCCTTTTGAAGCCAATACATCTTTAATCTCGTTCAGAGATTTACGACCAAGATTCGGAGCCTTCAACAACTCATTCTCACCACGTTGGATCAAATCACCAATGTAGTAGATGTTTTCAGCTTTCAAGCAGTTTGCAGAACGCACAGTCAATTCAAGATCATCAACTGGACGCAACAGGATAGGATCAACCTGTGGTGCATTCTTCACTTCGATTTCAGTAGGTGCGCCTTCAAGATCAGCAAATACAGCCAATTGACCCATCAGGATACGAGCTGCATCACGAATCGCTTGTTCAGGTTCAACAACACCATTAGTTTCAACATCCATTACCAACTTGTCTAAGTCAGTACGTTGCTCAACACGTGCACTCTCAACATGGTAACTAACCTTGCTGATTGGACTGAAAGAAGCATCCACCTGAATGAAGCCCAATACACGGTCTTCATCAGACTTCAAACGTGCTGGAACTGGCTGATAGCCACGACCCATTTGCACTTTAACCTCAAGATTCAGCTTACCGCCCTTGGTCAAGTGAGCAATCACATGATTTGGGTTAGCAATTTCAGCATCGTGACCTGTTTCAAAATCAGCAGCGGTTACAACACCTTCAACAGATTTATTCAGAATCAAAGTTGTTTCACTCTTGCTGTTCAGCTTAAGTGCAACACCTTTTAGATTCAGAAGAATATCAACTACGTCTTCTTGAACGCCATCAATCGTTGAGTATTCATGTACAACACCATCAATCTTCACTTCAGTAATTGCAAAGCCAGGAATTGAAGATAACAATACACGGCGCAATGCATTACCTAATGTATAGCCAAAACCGCGCTCCATAGGCTCTAGAGTTACACGCGCTCTAACTGGTGAAATAACTTCAACATCCACTACGCGTGGCTTTAAATATTCGGTCGGACTGTTTTGCATAGCCTATCCTTGTGTGATCTGATTGCTTAAAATGGTTCGTTACTAAACACGCAAAGTGATTAGATACGACGCTTTTTAGGTGGACGGCAGCCGTTATGTGGCACAGGCGTCACATCAGAAATACTAGTAATTTTCAAACCTAGCGCATTGAGCGCACGCACTGCTGATTCACGACCTGGGCCTGGACCCTTGATGCGAACTTCAAGATTCTTAACGCCGCACTCTTGAGCGGCCTTACCTGCAGCTTCTGCAGCAACTTGAGCTGCGAATGGTGTACTTTTACGTGAACCTTTAAAACCAGCACCACCAGAAGTTGCCCATGAAAGCGCATTACCCTGACGATCAGTAATAGTAATAATTGTGTTGTTAAATGAAGCATGTACGTGGGCGATGCCCTCGGCAATATTCTTTTTAACTTTTTTACGTACGCGGACGTTAGCTTTAGCCATGTTACTTATTCCTTAACTAGGATGTATTACTTAGACGACTTAATTGGCTTGATTGGGCCTTTGCGAGTTCTTGCATTGGTCTTGGTACGTTGACCACGAACTGGCAAACCGCGACGATGACGCACGCCACGATAGCAACCCAGATCCATCAAACGTTTGATATTCATGGTTACTTCACGACGCAAATCACCTTCAACTTTTAGCTTGGCAACTTCGTCACGTAACTTTTCAACTTCAGCATCATTCAGATCTTTGATCTTGGTGGTTGATAACACGCCAGCCGCTAAACAGAGTTGTTTAGCTGTGTTACGACCAACACCATAGATTGATGTTAATGCGATTTCAGTATGTTTATGATTGGGGATATTTACCCCAGCTATACGAGCCATGTATTTACTCCAAAATGATGGCGCAATGATTTGAATTAAATGGCTTAATCAAATCGCCAAAAAAGCCCAAAATTTTAACAGTTTATGCCATTTTTAACAATTAGCATTTGAACTGACTATCTACTCACAACTTCTTGCTTGTCTTACCTATTACCCTTGGTAATTAAACTTACCAATTAATTAACCCTGGCGCTGCTTATGACGTGGGTCCGTACAAATAATACGCACCACTCCACGACGGCGGACAACCTTACAATGACGGCATAAAGCCTTAACAGATGCACGAACTCTCATTTTTTCACCTCTTAACCGCTTATTACTAAGCTTTAAAAACTATCATTTCACGCGGAATATAATACGCGCACGGGATAAATCATATGGGGTCATTTCCACTGTGACCTTGTCACCAGGCAGAATACGAATATAGTTCTTACGCATCTTTCCTGAGATATGACCTAATACAACGTAATCATTTTCCAGCTTCACTCTAAATGTGGCGTTAGGTAAATTCTCCAACACCACACCCTGCATCTCTATTGAATCTTCTTTCGCCATACTTTACCCGATCAACGTGTGCTGACGGCACTGCCTTTGAAGTTAGCTTTTTTCAACAAACCTTCATACTGGCTAGACATCAGATGCGCTTGCACTTGCGTCATGAAATCCATGGTCACAACCACGATAATCAACAGCGAAGTGCCACCAAAGTAAAACGGCACATTAAACTTCAAAATCAAAAACTCGGGCAATAAACAAACCAAGGTAATGTAAATCGCACCTATCATGGTCAAACGACCAGTAATCTTATCTATATATTTAGCAGTTTGATCACCAGGACGAATACCAGGAACAAACGCACCACTCTTCTTCAAATTATCTGCAGTTTCTTTTGGGTTAAACACTAAAGCCGTGTAGAAAAAGCAAAAGAATATAATCGCAGTCGCAAACAATATGATGTACAAAGGCTGACCTGGGGATAAGGTAGACCCAATATCCTTCAACCATGACATATGTTCGTTACTGCCAAACCAACCAGCTAATGTCGCTGGGAATAAAATAATACTTGATGCAAAAATTGGAGGTATCACACCCGCCATATTCAGCTTTAAAGGCAAATGGCTCGTTTGACCACCAAACACTTTGCGGCCTACTTGGCGCTTCGCATAATTTACGGTGATCTTACGTTGACCACGTTCAACGAAAACCACAAAGTACACAACACCTACAGTTGCCACAAATAAACCAAGCACCAACGGAATTGAGAAAGCACCAGTTCTAGCCAACTCAAGCGTACCAAATACTGCGTGCGGCAGACCTGCAACAATACCAGCAAAAATAATGATTGATATACCATTACCAATACCACGTTCGGTAATCTGCTCACCCAACCACATCAAAAACATTGTGCCACTCACCAAAGTGATGACAGCAGTAAAACGGAACATCAGACCTGGATCAATCACTAGACCAGCCTGACCTTCTAAAGCAATCGCAATACCTAGCGCCTGAAACGTGGCCAAAAACACAGTACCATAGCGGGTGTATTTGGTAATCTGGCGACGACCTGCTTCGCCTTCTTTTTTCAGCTGCTCCATTTTCGGGGAAACCACTGTCAGCAACTGCATAATAATAGATGCTGAAATGTAGGGCATGATACCTAGCGCAAACACTGTAAATCGAGACAACGCGCCACCCGAGAACATATTAAACATGCCCAGAATGCCATTGTTGTTAGACTCAAACAGCTTCGCCAAGATATCTGGATCTATGCCAGGTACAGGAATATGTGCACCCAAGCGATAGACTACCAAAGCACCTAACACAAATAACAAGCGGCCTTTAAGCTCGCTCATCTTACCAAATGCACCAAAAATACTATCGTTAGCCAACTGTTTACTCTACGATCTTGCCGCCAGCTGCTTCTACCGCTGCACGTGCACCCTTGCTTAACAACAAGCCTTGAACACTCACAGCACGCGTCAAATCACCTGACAAATATACTTTTACTAACTTGGCTGAAGCTGGGACTACTTTCGCCTCTTTCAACGCCAACAAATCAATCACATCTGATGTAACCTGCAACAACTCACTAGTACGTACATGGGCTGTATCCGCTTTAGTCAACGATACGAAACCACGCTTAGGTAAACGACGTTGCAAAGGCATTTGACCACCTTCAAAACCAACCTTGTGAAAACCGCCTGTACGAGACTTCTGACCTTTGTGACCACGACCTGCAGTCTTACCCAAACCTGAACCAATACCGCGACCAACGCGACGCTTAGCGTGCTTTGCACCTTCAGCTGGTTTAATAGAATTCAATTTCATTATGCTTCTACCTTCAATAGATAGTTCACAGCATTGATCATGCCGCGGTTTTCTGGTGTATCTTTCACTTCAACAGTGTGGTGCATACGGCGTAAACCGAGACCAGCAACACTCGCTTTGTGAGATGCAATACGACCAATCGTGCTTTTAACCAAAGTTACCTTAACGGTACCAACTGCTGCCACTTCTTTTTTTGCCTTAGCCATGATTAGCCTCTGATTTCTTCAATAGTTTTGCCACGTTTAGCAGCAACTTCAGAAGGTGTATTCATTGATTGCAAACCATTGAGTGTTGCACGCACTACGTTGTAAGGATTGGTAGAACCAATGCACTTAGCCAACACGTTAGTAATGCCCATCACTTCAAAAATCGCACGCATTGCACCACCAGCGATAATGCCGGTACCTTCAGATGCAGGCTGAATAAATACTTTAGCCGCGCCGTGAACACCAGTAACTGCATGATGTAATGTACCGTTATTCAGGTTCACTTTAACCATGCCGCGACGGGCTTCATCCATGGCTTTTTGTACAGCGACTGGAACTTCACGCGCTTTACCTTTACCCATGCCAACAGCACCGTCGCCATCACCAACTACGCTCAATGCAGCAAAACTCATGATACGACCACCCTTAACAACCTTGGTCACACGGTTTACTGCAATCATTTTTTCACGCAGACCATCGGTCTGTTGTTGTTCAATTTCTTTTGCCATCATTAACCCTGTCTATTAGCAATGCCGTCAGTTAAAAGGTCAAGCCGTTTTCGCGTGCAGCATCTGCCAACGCTTTAATACGACCATGGTACTTGTAGCCTGAACGGTCAAAAGCCACTTGAGTAATACCTGCAGCCTTTGCTTTTTCAGCAATACGCTTACCAATCGCAGCAGCAGCAGCAATATTGCCACCATTTTTAATGTCTTTACGCACTTCAACTTCAACAGTAGAAGCACTTGCCAAGACTTTATCGCCGGTTTCAGCAATGATCTGAGCATAGATATGACCGTTACTGCGATGCACACTCAGGCGTGTAACCTTAAGCTCGGCAATCTTGGCGCGGGTCTTACGTGCACGACGTAAGCGCGGGTTTACATTATTTACGTTATTAGTCATGACTGAACCTATTTCTTCTTGGTTTCTTTAATGATGACCACTTCGTCTGAATAACGCACACCCTTACCTTTATAAGGCTCTGGAGCACGATACGAACGAATTTGCGCGGCCACCTGACCTATCACCTGCTTATCAACACCAGTCAACAATACTTCTGTTTGTGTTGGTGTTTGCACAGTCACGCCTTCAGGCATTTTGTGATTGATCGGATGTGAATAACCCAACTCTAAATTCAATGTGGTGCCTTGCGCTTGCGCCTTATAACCAACACCTACCAAAGTAAGCTTACGGCTAAAGCCTTGCGATACACCATGAACCATATTGGCCACCAGTGCGCGCAGAGTGCCAGACATTGCACGTGAGTGCTGGCTATCATTTTCAGCCACGAATGTAATTGTTTCACCTTCACGCGCCAGCTTTACAACGCCAGTTAGTGGATGAGTCAACTTACCCAATGGACCGCTTACAGAAATATTGCCAGCGTTTAAAACCACTTCAACTTTTGCAGGAATGGCGACTGGATTTTTAGCTACACGAGACATAGTCGCTCCTTAAGCCACAACGCAAAGCAGTTCACCGCCGACACCGGCAGCCTGCGCTTTACGATCAGTCATTACACCCTTGGACGTAGACACAATAGTCACGCCAAGCCCATTCATTACCTTAGGAATGTCCTGGTTGCCCCTGTATACACGAAGACCTGGGCGACTAATGCGCTCAATCTTCTCAATAACAGGACGGCCAGCATAATACTTAAGGCTGATATTTAATTGCGGTTTACCTTCAACATCTTGCACAGCAAAGTCATCAATGTAACCTTCATCTTTAAGCACAGCTGCAATAGCAAGCTTTACTTTAGATGCAGGCATTGAAACTGCAGGCTTGTTGGTGCTTTGCGCATTACGAATGCGGGTTAGCATATCGGCAATCGGATCACTCATACTCATCGTTTAACCCTCCGTTACCAGCTAGCTTTGGTGACGCCTGGCACTTCGCCACGCATCATCAACTCGCGCAACTTGCTACGCGCAATACCAAATTTACTGAATACACCACGTGGACGGCCTGTCAGTGCGCAGCGATTACGCAAACGCACCGGGCTTGAATTACGTGGCAGACTTTGCAACTTAGAACGCGCATCACGGCGATCTTCTGAAGAAGCATTTACATCATTAACGATTGCGGTTAACGCAAGACGTTTAGCTGCATATTTTTTTACTGTGTCGCGACGCTTCTGCTCGCGCTCAATCAGGCATAATTTAGCCATAAGACCCTCAGTTCCTAAACGGGAAACTAAACGCAGCAAGCAAAGCACGGGCTTCTTCGTCAGTTTTAGCGGTAGTTGTAATAGTGATATTCATCCCACGCAATACATCAATCTTGTCGTATTCGATTTCAGGGAAAATGATCTGCTCTTTTACACCCATGTTGTAATTGCCGCGACCATCAAAAGACTTAGCGGAAATACCACGGAAGTCACGAATACGTGGAATAGCCACTGTTACCAGCCTGTCCAAGAACTCGTACATACGTTCACGACGCAATGTAACCTTACAACCTACAGGATAATCATCACGAATCTTAAATGCAGCGATAGACTTTTTAGCCTTGGTCACAATTGCTTTTTGACCAGCAATTTTTTCCATATCACCAACTGCATTTTCCATTACTTTTTTATCAGCAACCGCTTCGCCAACACCCATGTTCAGGGTAATTTTTTCAATTCGCGGCACTTGCATTACCGATGTGTAACCAAACTGCTCAGTCAAATTCTTGACCACAGTTTCATTATAAAAATCTTTTAAACGAGCCATGATTAGTCCTTAAGCGTCAACAACTTCACCGCTTGATTTGAACACGCGAACTTTGCGTCCATCATCTAGCGTTTTGAAGCCTACGCGGTCACCTTTTTGGGTGGCACGGTTAAACAAAGCAACATTAGAAACATCAACAGGCATTTCTTTATTGATAATGCCGCCAGTTACACCCTTCATCGGGTTTGGCTTAGCATGTTTCTTTACAACGTTGATACCCTCAACCAATACATGGCCAGTTTCCAGTACACGCAACACTGTGCCGCGCTTACCTTTATCTTTACCAGTATTGAGGACGACTTCATCGCCCTTGCGAATCTTACTCATCTAAAGCTCCTTACAATACTTCAGGGGCCAAAGAAACGATCTTCATGAAACGTTCGCCGCGAAGCTCACGTGTCACCGGCCCGAAAATACGGGTACCAATCGGTTCTAGCTTATTGTTTAACAAGACTGCTGCATTGCCGTCGAACTTAACCAAAGAGCCGTCTGGACGACGAACACCCTTTACAGTACGAACAACAACTGCGCTATAGACTTCGCCTTTTTTAACGCGGCCACGTGGAGCAGCATCTTTAATAGTCACTTTAATGACATCACCGATACCAGCGTAGCGACGCTTTGAGCCACCCAACACCTTAATGCACATAACAGAACGCGCACCAGTATTGTCGGCAACATCTAGCCGAGATTGCATTTGAATCATGAGAATAATCTCCAACTTAATCCGTTAAACCAACACCAGCCGTTATAAATACGGCCGATAGACCACGGTCAGTATTGGGGCGCCAGCTTTATTTGCTTTTAACTAATCACTAGAATCAGTCAATTGCAAGGGCGCCGAAAAGTCCAATATTATAATTGCATTAAACCAACAACGCAATGCTTATTAGATAACACGTGCTTTTTCTACGATCTTGCTTACACGCCAAGTTTTGGTCTTTGAAAGCGGACGGCTTTCTTCGATAACAACCAAATCACCTTCTTTGCATTCGTTTGTTTCGTCATGCGCATGAAACTTGTTAGAACGACGCACAACTTTACCGATCAATGGATGCTTTACTTTACGTTCAACAAGCACTGTGACGGTTTTATCCATCTTGTCACTGACCACGCGTCCGCTCAATGAGCGTACGACTTTAGCTGTTTGATTTTCACTCATTTGGCTTGTTCCTTGGATTTTTCAGCAAGCACAGTACGTACACGAGCGATATCGCGACGAGTCTTTTTTACTTGATCCACTTTGTTTAATTGCTGTGTAGCCAATTGCATACGAAGAGAAAACTGCGCACGACGCAACTCAATCAATTCGCCATTCAATTCATCTACAGACTTGTTTCTTAATTCGGTTGCTTTCATGTTCAGCTCCCAATATGACGGGTAGTGAATGTAGTTTCGATTGGCAATTTCGCAGCTGCCAAACGGAACGCTTCACGCGCAAGCTCTTCGCTCACGCCGTCCATTTCATATAACATTTTTCCTGGCTGGATCTGGGCTACGTAGTACTCGGTACTACCTTTACCATTACCCATACGCACTTCAGCTGGCTTCTTAGAAATCGGCTGATCAGGAAAAATACGAATCCAGATACGACCACCACGCTTGATGTGACGTGTCATCACACGACGCGCAGCTTCAATTTGACGGGCAGTCAAACGACCACGCCCAATCGCCTTAAGGCCGTATTCACCAAAACTTACTTTGTTGCCGGTTGTTGCAATGCCTTTGTTACGGCCCTTTTGCATCTTCCGATATTTTTGTCTAGCTGGCTGCAGCATTTTTCGCCCCTGGCTTTCTTACTTTCTTTTCTGGCTCGGCGGCGGCAACAGTAGGCAATTCAGCCTTATTACCAAACACTTCACCCTTAAATACCCAAACTTTGATACCAATAATGCCGTAGGTGGTTTGAGCTTCAGCCACACCGTAGTCAATATCAGCACGCAATGTATGCAATGGCACACGGCCTTCGCGATACCATTCTGTACGAGCGATTTCAATACCGTTCAAACGGCCTGCGCTCATGATCTTGATGCCTTGCGCACCTAAGCGCATTGCATTTTGCATAGCACGCTTCATTGCACGACGGAACATCACGCGCTTTTCAAGTTGCTGAGCAATACTTTCAGCGATCAACGTAGCATCGATTTCTGGCTTACGCACTTCTTCGATGTTCAGATGCACTGGCACACCCATCAAACCTTGCAAAGTTGAGCGTAAAGACTCAATGTCTTCACCCTTCTTACCAATCACAATGCCAGGACGCGCACTGTAAATCGTAATCTTTGCATTCTTGGCAGGACGCTCAATAATGATCTTGCTTACTGCGGCATGTGAAAGTTTCTTTTTAAGAAACTCGCGAACCTTGATATCGCCATTCAGCATTGCCGGGAAATTCTTACTATTGGCATACCAACGTGATGACCAGTTTTTCTGGACACTCAGACGGAAACCAAACGGATGTATTTTTTGACCCATATCGATTCCTTTAGTTACCGACTGTCACAGTGATGTGACTGGTTGGTTTAATAATCTTGCCTGCGCGACCTTTAGCACGAGCACGAATACGCTTGAGGACAACACCTTTATCAACATAAATTGAAAGCACTTTCAATTCATCGATATCAGCACCTTCATTGTGCTCGGCATTAGCAATCGCTGACTCCACAACCTTCTTGATAATCTCAGCACCTTTGGTAGGTGAGAAATTCAGAATATTCAGCGCGTAATCAACTTTCTTACCACGCACCAAATCGGCGACCAGACGTGCTTTCTGCGGAGACAGATGAACACCTTTTAATACTGCAGATACTTTCATCGTCATACTCCTACTTCTTAGCCTTCTTGTCGGCTGCATGACCCTTAAAAGTACGAGTCAAAGCAAATTCGCCGAGTTTGTGGCCAACCATGTTTTCTGAAATCAGCACTGGAATGTGCTGCTTACCGTTGTGAATCGCGATCGTCAAACCGATAAAATCAGGCAAAATGGTAGAACGGCGTGACCAAGTCTTAATTGGTTTGCGATCCCTCGCTGCAGCAGCAACTTCTACTTTTTTAGCCAAGTGACCATCGATAAATGGACCTTTTTTAACTGAACGTGCCATATTGATTACCTCTTATTCGCAGGACGACGAGCAACACGCATGTTATCTGTGCGCTTGTTGCGACGTGTACGATAACCCTTGGTTGGCGTACCCCATGGGCTAACTGGATTCATACCAGCAGCAGTCTTACCTTCACCACCACCGTGCGGGTGATCTACCGGATTCATTACCACACCGCGAACGGTTGGACGAACACCACGCCAGCGCATCGCACCAGCTTTACCGATTGAGCGCAATGAATGTTCTTCGTTACCCACTTCACCGATCGTTGCTTTGCAATCCACATGTACGCGACGAACTTCACCAGAACGCAAACGCAATTGAGCGTAGCTGCCTTCACGTGCTAACAACTGCACTGAAGTACCTGCTGAACGAGCAACTTGCGCGCCCTTACCAGGCTGCAACTCGATACAATGAATAGTGCTACCAACTGGGATATTACGTAACGGCAATGCATTACCTGCCTTGATAGGTGCATCAGAACCACTTACCAGTTGCGCACCAGCGGCAACACCACGTGGGGCAATGATGTAACGACGCTCACCATCCGCATAAACCAACAATGCAATGTGTGCGCTGCGGTTTGGATCGTATTCAATATGCTCAACTTTAGCTGGAATACCGTCTTTATTGCGGCGGAAATCCACCAGACGATAATGCTGCTTATGACCACCGCCTTGATGACGAATGGTAATGTGACCATTGTGATTACGGCCAGCCTTTTTGCTTTGCTTTTCTAGCAAAGGCGCATGTGGCTTACCTTTATATAAATCAGGTGTAACAACTTTCACTACGGCGCGACGGCCAGGTGAAGTTGGCTTTACTTTAACTAGTGCCATGATTTCTCCTATTCGCCCGCTGCAAAGTTAATTTCTTGACCTGGCTTCAAGCTTACATAAGCTTTCTTCCAGTCCTTACGGCGACCCAATACACGGCCCGCACGTTTAACCTTACCCTTCACGTTCGCAACGGTAACGGCTTCAACTTCAACCTTAAATACCAACTCAACGGCGGCCTTAATTTCTGGCTTGGTTGCATCAGTACGCACCTTGAACGCGATTTGCTGATTTTTGTCAGCAATACGAGTGGCTTTTTCTGTAATTTGTGGCGCAAGAATGACTTGCAACAAACGATCTTGACTTGCTGTTAATGCGCTCATGCTAGCAACTCCTCAAGTTTCTTAACTGCACCTGTGGTTGCAATCACATTAGGGAAACGAACAAGGCTGACTGGGTCAACGTATTGCGCTTCAATCACTAACACATTGGTCAGGTTACGTGATGACAAGTAAAGATTTTCATCGAAACCATCAACCAGAACCAATACACCATCTGCGTAACCAAAACCCTTGATTTTTTCAACCAACAATTTTGTTTTTGGTGATTCAACACTGAATTCGGCAACCACGCTCAAACGCTCCTGACGAACCAGCTCAGAAAGAATAGAACGCAAACCAGCACGATAAACTTTACGGTTTACTTTATGGCTAAAATTTTCATCCGGGCTATTTGGAAAAGCGCGACCGCCTCCACGCCAAATCGGGCTAGAACTCATACCAGCACGTGCACGACCAGTACCTTTTTGATTCCAAGGCTTGTGTGTCGTGTGGCTTACATTGCCACGACCCAACTGGGCACGTGTAGCTGTACGAGCATTTGCTTGATAAGCAACAACAACTTGATGGACTAGCGCTTCATTGAATTCACGACCAAACGTGATTTCTGAAACTTCTAAACCACTTTTAGCTGGCTTACCGTTTTGATCAATTAATTTGAGTTCCATTATGCACCTGCCTTAACGCGGACTTTAACAGCAGGACGTACAACAACATCGCCACCCTTAGAGCCTGGAATTGCACCTTTAATCAACAAAAGGTTACGCTCAACATCAACGCGTATGATTTGCAGATTTTGCACAGTGGTTTTGATTGCACCCAAATGGCCAGGCATACGCTTACCAGGGAATACACGACCTGGGTCTTGCGCCATACCGATAGATCCAGGCACATTATGTGACTTGGAGTTACCATGTGATGCACGATTTGAACTGAAGTTGTGACGCTTGATAGCGCCCGCAAAGCCCTTACCAATAGAAGTACCAGTCACGTCAACAATTTGACCTTCTTGGAATAATTCTACGGTTAATTGAGCACCAGCTGCATAGTTAGCAGCTTCGCCTTCAGAAACTGGGAATTCTTGAATACCTGAACCAGCCACAGCGCCAGCCTTGGCATAATGCCCGGCAAGTGCTTTGGTGACACGGCTCGCACGGCGTGTGCCATGCGCGAGTTGAAGGCCAGAGTAGCCGTCAGTTGCAAGTGTTTTCACCTGCGTCACTCGGTTAGGTACAACCTCAAGCACGGTTACTGGAATGCTTTCGCCTTCATCAGTAAAAATGCGGGTCATGCCCACCTTGCGACCAATAAGCCCTAAGCTCATGATCATTTCCTTATAATAATTAAAGGGTCGATTACAATTGACCGACCTGTTTTCATACGAGGGGCGGATTATACCGAACCCTCGTTACTTTTACAACTAGACTTTCAGTACTACTTACTAATTACAACTTAATTTCTACATCCACGCCTGCTGGAAGATCAAGCTTCATCAGCGCATCAACTGTTTTATCTGTAGGATCAACGATGTCCATCAAACGTAAATGGGTGCGAATCTCGAACTGGTCACGTGAAGTCTTGTTAACGTGTGGTGAACGCAGAATATCAAAACGTTCGATACGTGTTGGCAATGGGATTGGGCCCTTTACAACAGCGCCTGTACGCTTTGCAGTTTCTACGATCTCCAAAGCTGACTGATCGATCAAACGATAATCAAATGCTTTCAAGCGAATACGAATTTTTTGAGCTGCCATTTTTATTTCCTTAAAGAGCGATTTACCAAAGAACGAAACGGCAGGGGTTAAAAACCACCTGCCGTTTTAAATTACTACAAATTATTCAATAATCTTAGCGACTACACCAGCACCAACGGTACGACCACCTTCACGAATAGCGAAGCGTAAGCCGTCTTCCATGGCGATAGGCGCAATCAATGCAACAGTGATGGATACGTTATCACCTGGCATTACCATCTCAGTACCTGCTGGCAATTCAACTGCGCCAGTCACGTCTGTAGTACGGAAGTAGAACTGTGGGCGGTAGCCATTGAAGAATGGGGTATGACGACCACCTTCATCTTTACCTAACACATAGATCTCAGCTGCGAACTTGGTGTGTGGCTTGATTGAACCTGATTTAGCCAATACTTGGCCACGTTCAACTTCTTCACGCTTGGTACCGCGTAACAGCACACCTACGTTGTCGCCTGCTTGACCTTGGTCTAGC
>DATHWP010000072.1:0-4194 GCA_035460505.1 Methyloradius sp.
GCTCAGCAACGTTTGCTACGATATTCGTGGCCCCGTGCTTGCGCGAGCCCGCGAGATGGAGGAAGAAGGGCATCGCATTATCAAGCTGAATATCGGCAACCCTGCGCCGTTTGGTTTTGAAGCGCCTGAAGAGATTCTGCAAGATGTGATTCGCAATATGGACCAGGCTTCTGGCTATACGGATTCCAAAGGCCTGTTCGCTGCACGCAAAGCCATCATGCATTACACCCAACAAAAGAAGATTGCTGGCGTGACAATTGATGACATCATCATCGGCAATGGAGTATCTGAGCTGATTGTCATGGCCATGCAAGCCTTGTTGAACAATGGTGACCAGATTCTGGTGCCGATGCCTGACTATCCACTATGGACGGCCGCAGTCACTCTTGCGGGTGGTTCGCCACGCCATTACCGTTGCAATGAAGAAAGCGGTTGGCTGCCTGATCTGGAAGACATGGAAGCCAAGATCACGGCCAATACCCGTGGCATTGTGCTGATTAATCCGAATAACCCGACAGGTGCGCTTTATCCTGCAGACTTCTTGTTGAAAGTCATTGAGATCGCACGTCATCACAAACTGGTGATTTTTGCAGATGAGATATACGACAAGGTGTTGTATGACGGCAACGTGCATACCTCAGTAGCTTCGCTGGCTGATGATGTACTGTTCGTCACCTTCAACGGCTTATCCAAGAATTACCGTACATGCGGCTACCGTGCAGGCTGGCTGGTTGTTTCAGGCGAAAAGCGTCACGCACAAGATTATATTGAAGGCCTCAATATGCTGGCATCCATGCGTTTGTGCGCCAATGTGCCAGGCCAACTCGCAATCCAGACCGCGCTTGGCGGTTACCAAAGTATCAATGACTTGGTGGCGCCTACGGGCAGGCTCTGCAAGCAGCGTGACCTTGCTTACGAGATGCTGACGGCTATTCCTGGTGTTAGCTGTGTCAAGCCAGCGGCGGCCATGTACCTGTTCCCCAAGCTCGATCCTGAAATCTATCCAATTAAGGATGACCAGCAATTTATTCTTGATTTGTTGCTAGAAGAAAAAGTCTTGCTGGTGCAAGGCACAGGCTTCAACTGGAAAACGCCAGACCATTTCCGCGTAGTGTTCTTACCTAATGTGGATGATCTCACGGAGGCAATTAACCGCATTGCCCGCTTTCTTGAGCACTATAGAAAAACACATGCAAAATAAAAAACTCCGAAATTAAACAGTTCTGGAATACGTAATGAAACAAATAAATGTAGGTCTTTTGGGTATAGGTACAGTAGGCGGCGGCACATTCAATGTGCTGAAGCGTAATCAGGAAGAAATCAGTCGTCGCGCAGGTTACAGCATCAAGATCACCAAAGTGGCGGATCGAGATGTGGCTCGAGCCAAGGAAATCACTGCGGGTACTGTAGATGTGACTGATGATGCATTCTCTGTGGTCAGCGATCCAGCGATTGATGTGGTGGTTGAGCTTATCGGCGGCTATACCTTGGCAAAAGAGCTAGTTCTTAAAGCTATCGAAAATGGCAAGCATGTGGTCACGGCCAACAAGGCGCTGATTGCCTTGCACGGCAACGAGATATTTGCCGCGGCACAGAAAAAGAATGTGATTGTGGCCTATGAAGCTGCGGTTGCTGGTGGCATTCCTATCATCAAGGCCTTGCGTGAAGGACTGGCTGCTAACAAGGTTGAATGGATTGCGGGCATCATCAACGGCACCACCAATTTCATCCTCACCGAAATGCGTGAAAAAGGCCTGGCTTTTGCCGATGTGTTGGGTGAGGCGCAGCGTCTGGGTTATGCCGAGGCCGACCCCACCTTTGACGTGGAAGGCATCGATGCCGCGCATAAACTTACGATTATGTCGGCCATCGGTTTTGGTATCCCCATGCAGTTCGACAAAGCTTATACCGAGGGTATCACCAAGCTCACCGCCAAAGATATCCGCTATGCAGAAGAACTGGGTTATCGCGTGAAGCTATTGGGTATTACCAAGCGTACTGATGATGGTGTCGAGTTGCGCGTGCATCCGACTCTGATCCCTGAAAAGCGCTTGATTGCCAATGTAAATGGCGCCATGAATGCCGTGGTGGTTAAGGGGGATGCAGTAGGCCCTACTCTGTATTACGGTGCTGGGGCTGGTGCTGAGCCTACGGCGAGTGCAGTGATTGCCGATCTGGTGGATGTTGCGCGCATGCACAGTGCCAGCGTAGAGCAGCGTGTACCTTATCTGGCATTTCAGCCTGAGCAGATCAAGCCTTTAGCGATATTGCCTATCGAAGCCATCAGCAGTGCTTATTACCTGCGTATGCGTGCCAGTGATAAGCCTGGCGTGCTGGCTGATGTGACCAAAATTCTGGGCGATCGCCAGATATCAATTGACGCCATGATGCAGAAAGAGCCGCAGGATAACGAAACTGAGGCTGACATCATCATATTGACCCACATCACTGTTGAGAAGAATATGAACTCAGCGATTGCTTCGATTGAGGCTTTGCCAGCGATTGTTGGTTCAGTCACCCGTCTGCGTATGGAAGAATTGGGTAAGTAATATGCGATATATCAGTACGCGCGGACAGTCTCCAGCGCTTAACTTTAGTGAAATCCTGCTTGGTGGTTTAGCTCCTGATGGCGGCCTCTACATGCCTGAGCAATATCCGCAGTTCAGTGATGCTGATCTTAGCGCAATGCGTCAAATGAGCTATGCAGACCTCGCTTACAGCATACTTTCGCGCCTGATTGATGACATTCCTGCGGCTGATCTTAAAGCGATTGTAGCCAAGACCTATACTTCAGAAGTCTATGCTTATGCACGTCCATCGCAGAATGCGGCGGATATTACGCCTACGCTCAAGCTGGAAGATGGTCTTTATCTGTTATCCCTTTCTAATGGCCCTACATTGGCGTTTAAAGACATGGCCATGCAGTTACTTGGTAACCTGTTTGAGTACGTGCTGGCTAAGGTAGGCCAAACCACCAATATCCTTGGTGCTACCTCTGGAGATACAGGATCGGCTGCTGAATATGCCATGCGCGGCAAAAAGGGTATCAGTGTATTCATGCTCTCACCGCACAAGAAAATGAGCCGTTTCCAGACTGCGCAAATGTTCTCATTACAAGATGACAACATCCATAACATCGCGGTCAAAGGTGTATTTGATGATTGCCAGGATATGGTCAAGGCCGTTTCCAACGATGCTGAATTCAAGGCTAAGCACAAGATAGGCGCAGTCAATTCTATCAACTGGGCGCGTGTTGCAGCCCAAGTGGTGTATTACTTCAAAGGCTATTTCGCAGTTACCAAGAGTAATGCCGAGTTAGTCAGCTTTGCCGTGCCTTCAGGCAATTTTGGTAATGTCTGTGCAGGCCATGTGGCGCGCATGATGGGTTTGCCGATCAAAAAACTGGTTGTGGCAACCAATGAGAATGATGTGCTGGATGAGTTCTTTAAAACTGGCGTCTATGCACCCAGAACTTCAGCGCAGACCCTGCATACGTCCAGCCCATCCATGGATATTTCCAAAGCCTCTAATTTTGAGCGTTTTATATTTGACCTGGTTGGTCGTGATTCAGAACAGGTGCGCACCTTATGGGGCAAAGTTGACCATGGTGGTTCTTTCGACCTGAATGCCAATGGCTTATTTGCCAAGGTTGCTGATTATGGCTTGGTTTCAGGTTCCAGCAATCATGCCAATCGTATGCAGACTATACGAGAGGCATATGCCAAGTATGGCGTGACGATAGATACACATACTGCAGATGGTCTTAAAGTAGCACTGGAGTATCGTGAAGCTAATTTGCCCATGATCGTGCTTGAGACCGCCTTGCCTGCCAAGTTTGAAGATGCCGTAGTTGAGGCCTTAGGCCAAAAGCCAGAGCGCCCCGCAAGCTTGAGTGGGCTAGAAAGCTTACCGCAACGTTTTGATGTGATGGATGCCAGCGTGCAGGCCATCAAGCAATACATCACCGATAAAGTTTAATCGCTACCTTGGCCTGAACGGAGTCAGTCGTTAATTATGAAAACCTATCACGATCTTGTCCGCCATGTGCTTGAACACGGTAACAAAAAAGAAGACCGCACTGGCACAGGTACCTTGTCCGTTTTTGGTTATCAGATGCGTTTTGATCTGGCTGAAGGTTTCCCGCTACTCACGACCAAAAAAGTACATTTAAAATCAATTATTCATGAGTTACTT
>DATHWP010000073.1:0-9945 GCA_035460505.1 Methyloradius sp.
TTGAAAGCTTCCAGTGCCTGCATGCGTTCGAGCTGGCTTTTATCGCCATGAATTGCATCTGCTGAGATGCCTTCACGTTGTAATTGCTTGGCTAAACGGCTGGCAGTCAGCTTGGTTTTGGTGAATACGATGACTTGTGAAGCATCGCTACCCTTTAAAATTTTTGTTAGCAGGGCGTGCTTGTGTGTTTGTGCGACCAGATATACTTTTTGAGTCACATTTTCAGAAGTGGCATTACTGCGCGCAACTTCAATCAGTTTTGGGTTGTTTAGAAACTCTTCAGAGAGCTTTTTGATTTCTTTGGAAAAAGTCGCCGAAAACATCAGTGTTTGACGCTGTTTTGGCAACATTGCCAAAATGCGCTTGAGGTCAGGCATAAAACCCATGTCCAGCATGCGGTCTGCTTCATCGAGCACCAGCATCTGTACTTGGCCAAGTTGCACCGTACGTTGCTCAATATGGTCGAGCAGGCGGCCAGGGGTCGCGACTAACACTTCAACACCGCGCATCAGGCTAGGGGTCTGCGATTTAATATCAACGCCGCCAAATACTACCAAGGAACGCAGGGGCGTATGTTTTGCGTAGGCTTTGACACTTTCTTCAACCTGTATCGCCAATTCGCGCGTAGGCGCAAGAATCAAGGCGCGCACAGGGTGGCGGGCAGGTGATGCACTGCTGCTAGCAAGCGGCAACAGTTTTTGTAAGAGTGGCAACGCAAAAGCAGCAGTTTTACCTGTACCTGTTTGTGCGCCAGCCATGAGGTCTCCGCCTTCAAGCGCAATCGGGATTGCTTGCGCTTGAATTGGAGTTGGTTTGGTATAACCAGACTCAGTGAGGGCTTTCAGTAATTCAGGCGCCAGGCCTAAATCTGAAAAGTGGATTTCAGTTGCCGGTGCAGAGTTTACTGCTTCGGCATTCACTTCTTGATTCACTGAGTCTGTCATGTTTAGTAACTAATTAAGCGAAGGTACGTGGACGACGGGCTGCGCCATTGCCTTGATTTCTCTCAGCATTGCTGCGGTTACCGCGGTTATCATCATTGCGGTTAGCAAAGCTGCTGCCACGGTTTGCATCACGGTTGCCTTCAGAGCGGCCAGCTGGTTGGCTGTCGCCTCTGTAGCCGTGGCCAGTCGGTGCAGCGCTACGTGGTTTAAAGCCAGCATTGTTACCAGGTTGTGCACTACGGTCACCATAAGGGCGGCTGCTACCAGCATTGCGATCACCTGGACGACCATTGTTTGGGCGGCTATCACTACGACCACCACGGTTGTTTGAAGGACGGCTTGAACGCTCAGCACCATCTGTTCTTGGTGCAGGGCGTTTTGGTTCGTAACCAGCGACTACAGTAGCCTCAAGACGTTGACCGGTGAATTGCTCGATCTTGCGTACTTGGTGACGATCAGCATGTGATGCAAATGACACCGCAATGCCTGTGTTACCAGCACGGCCAGTACGGCCAATACGGTGGACATAATCTTCTGCAAATTTAGGTAAATCGTAATTGATCACGTGAGTGATGCCATGAACGTCAATACCGCGTGCTGCAACGTCAGTCGCTACCAATACCTTAACATCGCCATGACGCAGTTTGGTCAATGTGCGGTTACGTGCGCCTTGTGTCATGTCGCCATGCAATGCAGCGGTTTTGTGGCCAGCAGCATATAAGTCTTCAGCCAGCAAATCAGCATGACGCTTGGTTGAGGTGAATACGATTACTTGATTAACATCAGGAGCAATCAACAGATGCTCAAGCAATTTGTTCTTGTGGGTCATGTCGTCAACGAAATGCAGGCGTTGCTCGATGTTCGCATGTTTTTCTTTTTGTGCAGCAACCTGGATAGTCTTAGGGTTACGCAGAATCTGGTGAGCGATACGGCCAATGTTGCCATCCAGTGTTGCTGAAAACAGCAATGTCTGGCGGGTCGCTGGCAATGCATTGCATATACGTTCTACATCAGGCATGAAGCCCATGTCCAACATACGGTCCGCTTCATCAAGAATCAGCATTTGCAAGCGTGACATATCAATACGACCACGTTCCATGTGATCCAACAAGCGACCAGGTGTTGCCACCAAAATATCTAAAGGCTGTGACAACAGTTTGTTTTGCAGTGGGTAAGGCATGCCACCAACAATACTTACAGTGCGTGCGCGGATGAACTTGCCGTATTTACGGGCAGCTTCATTCACTTGAGCCGCTAATTCACGGGTAGGTACTAATACCAGAATACGTGGGCCACGGCTGTTTAATGGATGTGGGGTTGCAAGCAGGTTAAGTGCTGGCAAGGTAAAAGCAGCGGTCTTGCCGGTGCCGGTTTGTGCTGAAGCCATTAGGTCATGGCCAGCCAGAACTTCAGGAATCGCCTGAGCCTGGATTGGTGTTGGGGTGTTGTAACCAGCCTCAATCAGCGCGCGAAGCAGTGATGGATGCAGGTTTAAGTTCGCAAAGCCGCTGTCTTGTGTTGTAGCCAGGTCTTGCGATTCAGAATTAATAGGGGTTTCAACAGATACGTTTTGTAAAGACACAATTTTCCCTTTCAAGGAACAAAACTAAAAGGGCGCAAGCAGGCTCATATTGTTGCAACAGGCAACATAAAGCGCAAACCATGAAAATTTCTTATGAATATTTCGTAGGTATTTACCGGCGCACGGGCATAGCCACTAACCGGTAAAAACTAGAGAGCCGCAAAAACTGCAATGGGCTTCGAGAGGGCTAGGGCGATGAATCTCGACTAATTCAACAATTGTCTATAATGCTAAAAATTGCTTTGGTTTGAATCAACCGAAGCGCGCAGTATATAGATAGTCACGAAATTGTCAAAGGTTTTGTGGTAGAATCGCGCCCTTTTAACGAATCGGCTAAACAACTCATGTCGCGCAACCTACGTAATATCGCCATCATCGCCCACGTTGACCATGGCAAAACCACTATGGTGGATAAACTCTTGCAACAAGCGGGCACTTTTGCATCCCACCAGGCCGTCACAGAACGCGTGATGGACTCCAACGATCTGGAAAAAGAACGTGGTATTACTATTCTTGCGAAGAATACTGCGGTTAACTTTGAAGGCACCCATATTAATATCGTTGATACCCCAGGTCACGCTGACTTCGGTGGTGAAGTTGAGCGCGTATTAGGTATGGTCGATGGCGTGGTATTGCTGGTTGATGCAGTTGAAGGCCCAATGCCACAAACCCGCTTCGTGACCAAGAAAGCATTGGCCTTAGGTTTAAAGCCGATTGTTGTAATCAATAAAGTGGATCGTCCTGGTGCGCGCACCGACTGGGTAATCAACCAGACTTTTGATTTGTTCGCTAATCTTGGCGCGACAGATGAGCAACTGGATTTCCCTGTTGTTTATGCATCAGCATTGAATGGTTACGCAAAACTAGATTTGAAAACCGAATCCGATACCATGCGCCCATTGTTTGAAACCATTTTAAGCTACGTTAAACCGCCTCAAGGCGATAGCGATGCGCCTCTTCAATTACAGATTTCAGCACTGGATTACTCAACCTACACAGGCCGCCTTGGCGTTGGCCGTGTATGGAATGGCCGCATCAAAACTGGCCAAAGCGTTTCAGTAATGAGTGGTGAGAAATTAGTTGGCACAGGCCGTATCAATCAGGTATTGGGTTTCAGAGGTCTTGAGCGTGTGCCAGTTGAAGAAGCTGAAGCAGGTGATATCGTAATTATTTCTGGTATTGATGAAATCGGTATTGGCGTCACTATTACTGATCGTGAAAACCCAGTGGGCATGCCGATTTTGGGCGTAGATGAGCCAACACTGACCATGGACTTTATGGTGAACACATCACCATTGGCTGGTACAGAAGGCAAGTTCATCACCAGCCGCCAGATTCGTGACCGATTGACTAAAGAGTTGCTGGTTAACGTCGCGTTGCGTGTTGAAGATACACAAGATGCTGACGTATTCCGTGTTTCAGGTCGCGGTGAGTTGCATTTGACCATTTTGCTGGAAAATATGCGCCGTGAAGGTTTTGAAATCGCTGTTGGTAAACCGCGTGTTGTGTACCGTGAAATCAACGGTGAAAAATGTGAGCCATATGAAATCCTGACTGTTGACTTGGAAGATGATACCCAAGGCACCGTGATGGAAGAACTTGGCCGCCGCCGTGGTGAGTTGCAGAACATGGAATCTGACGGTAATGGCCGTACCCGCCTGGAATATAAAATCCCAGCGCGTGGCTTGATCGGTTTCCAAAGTGAATTCCTGACCATGACACGTGGTACAGGCTTGATGGCGCACATATTTGATGAGTACGCAGCAGTTAAACCAGATATGCCAGGTCGTCGTAATGGCGTGCTGATCTCATCTGAACAAGGTGAAGCCGTGGCTTATGCCTTGTGGAAGCTGCAAGATCGTGGTCGTATGTATGCCGTGCCAGGTGATCGTTTATATGAAGGTATGGTCATCGGTATTCACAGCCGTGACAACGATTTGATCGTGAATCCGGTCAAAGGTAAGCAACTGACCAACGTTCGTGCATCAGGTACTGATGAAGCCGTACGTTTGGTACCAGCGGTGCAATTGACTTTGGAATCAGCCGTTGAGTTTATTGACGACGACGAGTTGGTGGAATTAACACCTAAGTCTATTCGTATCCGTAAACGTTTCTTGCTTGAGCATGAACGCAAACGTGCTTCTAAAGACTAAGTTGATTTAGGCTTTGAAGTATGTTCAATAAAAAACCCGACACTGTCGGGTTTTTTATTGCCTATATTTTGCTAATACAGACTGATAATTAAGTGGTCGTATTGAAACCTGTGTCTTTTTAAAGGGTCTTTAGTGAGTTAGGTAAAGCGCATTTAACTATTAATGGCAAAACTTTGAAAACATACTCATGAAAAAATCACTGACTTCTAGTTTACTTGTGTTGTTTTTATCCATTGGCTTGCCTTCGGTGGCAAATGCCCAGCCAACACAAGAAGAGATATTCAAAATCAACGAATCCATCGTCCAGGTGAATGCTGAATTCAAGAATGGGAGTCGTGGTTCTGGCTCTGGTGTGGTGATTGCTAAGGATTATGTGGTCACTAATTGCCATGTGCTGGCTGATGCAGTGGGCGTTAATATTGAGAAAGTGCGAGAGAGTTATGCGCCAGTTTCGCTTCAGGCGGATTGGAAACATGATCTCTGCCTGCTTAAGTTCGAGGCACTGCCGCTTAATCCCGTGCCGATGAAATTAAGTAAAGATTTGCAGAACGAGCAGGAGATTTTTTTGCTTGGCTACCCCAATGATGCGCAAGTGCCACAGGTCTCTTACGGCTCCATCACGGCGCTTTATCCCTATGATGGAAGCATTGTGATCCGTTCATCGGCGGCCTTTGCACAGGGCTCTAGTGGTGGGGCGCTATTTGATCAAAACTTTAACCTGATTGGCATCACAACTTTTAAAAGCCCAGGTAGAAAGCAACCATATTTTTATAGTCTGCCAGTTGAGTGGATCAAAAAGCTCTTTGATTTGCCAGCGCAGCAAAGCTTGCATGCCACTGAGAACCCGTTCTGGAATTATGCTGAAAATGAACGGCCGTTCTTTATGCAGATTGTGATTCCTTATCAGCAAAATCAGTGGTCAGAGTTGTTTAAACTGGCTAGTGCCTGGTGCGAAAAAGAGCCCGATAGCGCCAGTGCATGGTTTTACCTGGGTGTTGCCGAGTATCACCAGAATCATCGAGACCAGGCGCTCATTGACCTCAAGAAATCGACTAGCCTCAACTCCAGAAATATAGAGGCTTATACCCAACTCGCCAAGATTGCCTTGGATGCAGGCGATAAAACCGAGGCGCAACGCATGACTGACATTATCGCGGGCATAGATCCAGATCAGGCAGAGGATTTAATAGCACATCTGAGCGAGATGCATTAGTTATACGCTCGTGATTTCATAGCACTTTACTGACTATGGGTGAAAGATGGGGATACAAGCCCCGCTTATCAGCGTGCGGCTTGGAGTATAATTTTGCCTATGATAGAAACAATCACCCTTGTCTTCGCCATTGCCACCTTTGGTTTGTTACTGCTGTTGTTCTGGAAGAATGCACATCAACCAGATGCAGCTGGCCAACTTGTATCTCAAGTCATGGCACAGCTAGAAGAAAAACACAGGTTAATGCTGTTAGACCTGAACGATGGCCTGAATAAACTGGGCGACCGCCTCAACGTGATTTCAAGCGATAGTAGCGAGCGATTACGTGCAGCAGTGGCACAAGAACTCAAAGAAACGCGTGATGCCATGCAGCAGCTCAAGCTTTCACAAGCTGAGGGATTAGCCCAAACCCGCGAAACTGTGCTTGAAAAACTACATACCACCCTCGCTGAGCAGGGCAAGGCGGAGCAAAGCCTGATTCAAGATACCATGCTCAAAGCCACATCACAGCTGGCTACCAGCATTGAAACACTTACCAAAACAGTTGATGGCCGTCTGGAATTGATAGGCGGAAAAGTCTCTGAGCGCCTTGATGAAGGCTTTAAGAAAACCAATCAGACCTTTGCCGATGTCATGGCGCGTTTAGCCACCATTGATGAAGCGCAGAAGAAGATAGATGGCCTGACCACCAACATGGTGAGCTTGCAGGAGTTGCTGGGAGATAAGCGATCACGCGGTGCGTTTGGTGAAGTGCAGTTAGAAGGCTTGGTGCGTAACCTGTTGCCAGAAGATGCTTTTGAATTCCAATACAGTCTGAGCAATGGATCACGTGTTGATTGCATACTCAAGCTACCAGAGCCCACAGGAATGGTGGCGGTTGATTCAAAATTCCCGCTGGAAAACTACCAGCGCATGTTTGCCGAAGGTGCAGAGCGTGCAAGCTCCGCGCTATTCAAGCTGGATGTTAAAAAGCACGTGGATGATATTGCCAGTAAATATATTATCGCTGGCGAAACCAGTGATGGCGCGGTGATGTTCATCCCTGCAGAAGCCGTGTTTGCGGAGATTCATGCTTACCATCGTGACTTGGTGGATTACGCGCAGAAAAAACGTGTATGGATTGTGTCACCAACCACGCTCATGGCGGTGCTGAATACTGCTAGAGCAGTCCTTAAAGACACTGAAACCCGCAAGCAGGTGCATATCATCAAGGAAGAGCTAGGCAAGCTTAGCAAAGACTTCCAGTTGTTTGATGGGCGCATGAAGAAACTGGCTGATCATATTCGCCAGGCGCATGAAGATGCCGAAAAAGTACATATATCCAGCCGTAAGATTACCCAGCGCTTTGCCCAGATTGAACGGGTAGAGCTCGCTGGCGAGGCTGAAACACCAGTGATAGCGGATGCTGAGCTATTGAATTTAGAGCTGGGCAATGAATTAGAAGAGGATGAAGCATGAGCAATATCAATGTAGATGAAGACGAGTCTGGCCTGATTATGCTGGTACAACATTACGCAGGTAAATTTGGCATTACCTTTAGCTCTAGCTTGCTGCAAGACCCAGTACATAAAGGCAAGCTCATGCAATTGCTGGCAGAGGCCGTGAGCGGCAGACGCGGCGCTGTGACCGATGCAGATGTATTGCATACGGACGACCAAGTAGATTAAATCTAGCTATGATCAAAGTGCTTTATTTTGCGAGCTTGCGCGAGCAACTTGGTGTTTCTACCGAGGAAATCAGACTTTCTAAGCCTGAGATTTCGGTGGCAGACTTAGTGGCAGAACTTGCTGCCCGTGGCGCTGACTGGCAAAACTTGGCAGCGAATAAAAATGTGCGTGTAGCTGTTAACCAAACCCTCGTGACAAATGATGCCATCATCAAAGCTGGTGATGAAGTGGCATTTTTCCCACCAGTGACTGGCGGTTGAGATGCCAGTGAAGGTTCAGGCGGAAGATTTTGATGTGGGCGCTGAAATCAATCGCTTGCGTTTGGGCCGACCTGATACCGGTGCGGTGGTTTCTTTCGTTGGCCAGGTGCGTGACTTGAATGACGGTGAGCAGGTGAATACGCTCACACTAGAACATTATCCTGGCATGACCGAGGCGGCATTAGAAAACATCATTGCCACAGCTAAACAGCGCTGGAACATCTTCGATGCCTTAGTGATACATAGAGTCGGTGAATTAAAGCCTACTGAGCAGATCGTGCTGGTTGCTGTCAGCGGCGCACATCGCGGTGAAGCTTTTTCTGCCTGTGAATTCATTATGGATTTTCTCAAGACGGAAGCGCCATTCTGGAAAAAAGAACAAACGCCCAATGGGGAGCGTTGGGTAGAGGCTAAAATCTCTGATGACGCTGCACGAGAGCGCTGGAATAAAATCTAGAAGTCATCATTGTCGCACTTGTGCTCATCACTCAACTTCATTTCAATCTCAATCAAAAGTACGGTAACTATAAAAACTTCATGCTAACTACGCTAACCCCAGAATCTTTGACCGTTCAAATCGATGCAACTGCACTCGGCTTTTCAGATACCTCTGAGTTCGTACAAATAGCCAGTTCAGGCTGGATAGGGCAGTCAGAGGCAGAAACCGCAGCAAGATTTGGTTTGACGATGCGGCAACCAGGATTTCATTTAATCGTGCTAGGCGAACCTGGATCTGGTCGTACTTCACTTACTTTGAAGTTGATGCAAGAGATCGGCGCGCAATCTGAAAAACCACATGATTTGGTGATGCTAAACAATGTTGAAAGCCCCGAAACGCCAATAGCCCTTTATTTGCAAGCTGGCGCAGGAGCTTTGTTAAGACAAGCCATGGATGTCTATATCCGATTACTCGCCAAAACCATACCCGCAATGCTAACTGAAGCAGGAAAAGACGAGAATAAGAGTGAAAGCGAGCCTGCTGGCAAACATCAAGCTATTGCTGATTTTTTGACCATTGAATTGGCAAAAATCAATGATTGCTTAAAAAACCAAGCCATTGATGACACTAAACTCAGTGCATATTTGAATGCACTTAAACAAGACACTCTAGAAAACATAGAAGTATTCCAAGCGGGTAGCAATGACGCAGATGGTGATTTGGAGAGCCTTTTAAGCCGTTATCGTGTCAACTTGCTGGTGGATCATCGCAATGCTAAAGGCGCGCCAGTCATTTACGATGATGACCCTTCAATGTTATCGCTTTTCGGTGGACTGGAAAGTAATGGTGATGGCAACAGCACGCCTGACTTTATGCGCATTCGTGCAGGTAATCTGCTAAAAGCAAACGGCGGCATGTTGATGCTGCATCTGCGTGACATTCATGCGGATCAGCAAAATGGTAGCCAGATCATTGAAAAACTGCACCGCTTTTTGCGCAACGGACACGTGCAGGTTGAAGAGTCCGCAGGAGCTTCAGCCCAAAGTAGCGCAGGGCATTGCTCGCTTGAGCCTTTGAAAGCTGTCGTCAAGGTTGTGCTGATTGCCTCGCGTGAGGATTATTACGCACTACAAGAAGAGTCTTATGAGTTTGCACGTCACTTTAAAATCAAAGTAGATTTCGTCGAAAGTTTCCCAGCTACACCAGCGAATTATCAAGCAGTTGCGCAATACATTTTCCAGCAATGTGCAGAGCATAGCCTGCCACACTTTGGTGCTGATGCAGTTGCTATTGTCGTCCGTCAGATGCAGCGCAGAATCGACGACCAAACACGTATTAGTACGGATTTTTCCTATCTGCAAAGCCTGCTTTTTGAGAGCGCTGCGCTTGCAATAGCAAGCAATGTAAGCTTGGTATCGGCCGTTGATGTTGAGTCTGCATTAAAGCAACAATATCAACGCCACCAACACCCCGAGCAGCAACTGCGCCATTCAATCATTGATGGAGAATTGCTCATTAGCCTGAAAGGTAAAGTGGTTGGCCAGATTAATGGACTTTCACATATCGATCTAGGTGATGCGAGTTTTGGCTCGCCAGTACGCATTTCAGCACGCTGCCACGCGGGTGATAAGGGTGTGATCAATATTGACCGTGAGGTCAAGATGAGCGGGCCAAATCACGATAAAGG
>DATHWP010000074.1:0-23001 GCA_035460505.1 Methyloradius sp.
ATCTCCGGCAAATCAGAGAATCATACAATTGATACTAAGCGCCATTCTCGCTATAGTAGTGCAATGTATTGTTCGCTGAATTTAACTCTTAATAATCACAATAATAGTGTTGCTAGGTCTATCTGATGGCTTCTGCCCAACTTCCCGTATTAATGATTATTGATGATGACCCGCTCATTACCGAGACGCTTCATTTCGTATTAAGTAAATCGTTTGATGTGTATGTGGCTGAATCACGCACGCAGGCTAAAAGCGTGTTACGTCAATTGGATCAGCCACCCTCCCTTGCTTTAGTAGATTTGGGTTTGCCTCCAGTGCCACATAAGCCAGATGAAGGCTTCAAGATGATTGGCGAACTATTGGCGCATTCGCCCACGATGAAAATATTGGTATTGTCTGGCCAGAACGAAGATGTGAACGTTAAACATGCGTTGGCGCTTGGCGCTGTGGATTTTATTGCCAAGCCTTGTGATGTAGAACGCCTGCAAGGCATTTTGCAAAATGCGCTCAAGTTACAAGACGCTGAGCTTGAAGAAGTCAGTAATCCAACCGAGAATTATGGCCTGCTTGGTGAGAGCGAGCCTATGCAGGCGCTACGCAAGCAAATCAGCCAGTTTGCAGATGCGCCTTTTCCAGTGCTGATTGAAGGTGAGTCTGGGAGCGGTAAAGAGTTGATTGCCAGCTCATTGCACCGCATGAGTCAGCGGTCAAAGCAGCCCTATCTTTCAGTCAATTGCGCAGCCATTTCGCCGATGCTGGCCGAATCCATTTTGTTTGGTCATGGTAAAGGTGCTTTTACGGGCGCAGCGAGCTCACATACTGGTTATTTTGAAGATGCGGGCGAGGGCACGCTATTTCTGGATGAAATCGGTGAGTTGCCGCTTGAACTTCAGGCAAAGTTATTAAGAGTGCTTGAAAATGGCGAATACCAGCGTATAGGCGAGACACAGACGCGCAAAAGCAAAGCGCGTATTGTCGCTGCGACCAATCGTGATCTACGCGAAGAGGTGCGCTTAGGCAAATTCCGTATCGATCTCTATCACCGCTTGAGTGTGTTTACCATTGATGTGCCTGCACTTAGAACATTAGAGCAAGACCGCTATTTACTGCTTGAACATTTCAGCCAGTTTTATGCGCGCGAAACTGGGCAAAAACCTTTTACGCTAGATCCCAAAGCCAAGCAGCGCTGGCTGGTGTATCACTTTCCTGGCAATGTGCGCGAGTTGCGCAATATCACCATTCGGCTCACGGCTAAATACCCAGGCCAATTGGTCAATGAACAGCAGCTTTCATCAGAACTGGATTTGATGGAGATTGCTGAGTCTGCTGAGGCGCTGAATATGGCAGACGATAACGCATTGTCTAACCATGCTCACCGACATTTGCAGACGGAAGCCAATATCAACCTAGATCAAGTACTCAAGGCTTGGGAAAAAGCCTATGTGAATGCAGCGCTCAAAGTGACGCATGGAAATTTGAGCCAGGCCGCGAAATTGCTGGGCATCAACCGAACGACCTTATACAGCCGCATCCAGATTCAGGAAGAGTATAAGGAATAATGTATTACGCCCATTTTGGCTTGAAAGAGCCACCCTTCAAAATTACTCCGAATACGGAGTTTTTCTTTTCCGGGGGTAACCGCGGCGCAGTTCTTGATGCGCTTATTTATGCTATTAATTCTGGCGAAGGTATCATTAAAGTGGTCGGTGAAGTCGGCAGCGGCAAAACCATGCTTTGCCGCATGCTGCAAACTTTGCTGCCAGAAAAAGTTGAGACGGTTTACTTGGCTAATCCAAGCGTTGCGCCAGAAGATGTGCTGCATGCAATCGCGTTTGAATTGCAACTCAAGCTAACAAAAAATGCAGACCGTCTGCAAGTGATGCAGGTACTGCAAAAATACCTGGTTGATCGCCACGCGCAAGGTAAGCAAGTGGTGATTTTTGTCGAAGAAGCGCAAGGCATGCCGATTGCCACGCTGGAAGAAATCCGGCTACTCTCTAATCTCGAAACCAAGCACGACAAGCTCTTGCAAATCGTGCTTTTCGGCCAGCCCGAACTGGATGTCAATCTTAACCAGAATCAGATTCGCCAGTTGCGCGAGCGTATTACCCATAGTTTTTATCTAGGCCCATTAGATCAAGCATCTATCGACGAGTATTTGATTTTTCGATTACGTTCAGCTGGCTATTTCGGCCCACATTTGTTTTCAAAGTCAGCGGTTAAACTGCTCTCGAAAGCTGCTGAAGGCTTGGTGCGCCGCGTGAATATTCTTGCTGACAAGGCGTTGCTTGCAACCTTTGCTGCTAATGCTTACCAAGTAACGCCTAAACATGTGCGAGCTGCTATTAAAGACAGTGAATTTGGGGCTAACTTTTATCAACGGGCTAAACATCGTTGGTTAATTGCTTTGGCCGTAGTTTTAATCGTTGTCGTACTTGCAGCATTCTTTTTCGTGCAATTTAAAACTAATAACAAGCCAGTGTCGCAACCAGCAGCGGTAGAGAACCAGATACCACAGGCCAAAGTGGAACTGCCACAACAAGCCGTGAATGCTGCCGTAGCCACCATTGAGCCGCAAAAAGCAGTAGAAACTTCCCAGCCTGCACCTACCGCCGCTGACCCCAGTGACATTCTTGATAGCCGCTTAGTCGCCACGCTAGACTGGCTCAAGCAGCAACCTGAAAGCACCGTCAGTATTCAAATCATGGGCGGCACGAGTGACGAGCAGCTCAGAACCCATTTGCAGTTGCTCAGTACCCAACTAGAGTTGGATAATATCTACGTATTTCGCACCAAAGTCAGCAATCGTCCATTTCTCACCGTGCTTTATGGCAGCTACCCAAATCGAGAAGAAGCGCAACGCGCGATACAAAAATTACCGCTCGCTTTAAAAATTAACCATCCCCAACTCAGAACAGTGGGTGGAATTTTGAAAGAAACAAAACAATTTCAATGAGTTGATATTGCAATCTAAAGCCGCTTGTGCGATAACTCATAAGAAAAACGAACTTATCGGGGGATGGTACTAAGTGCGTATGAAAAACCTATCTAATATTTTGCTATTAGCGCTGATTGGCGCTGGTTTTGCGGGCTGTGCACATCAGTCCACTGTTACGCCATCCAATGGCCACATAGACGGCCAATCAAATCCATCCCAGCCTAGTCAAACCACCATTGCTGACATACCCAAACCTGTTAAAACACCAGCTTATTTGCCGCCTCCAAAAGCCAAAGCTAAAGAGCAAACCTACAGCGTAGTGGTCAATGATGTGCCTGTGAAAGAAATCTTGTTTGCGCTGGCACGAGAGAGCAAGCTCAATGTGGATATTAATTCTGGCGTGCAAGGTCGCGTTACGCTCAACGCTGTTGACCAAACCCTGCCAGCCATTCTTGAGCGTTTATCCAAACAGGTTGATTTGACTTACAAAATTGAAAACAACGTACTATACATAGGCCCCGATTTGCCTGTGCTTCGCACTTACAAAGTTGATTACGTTAATATGTCGAGAGACACGACAGGCTTTATTGGCGTAGCTGCAGAGATTTCTGGTACAGGTAGAAGTGCCTCTACAGGCACTTCCGGAAGCTCAACCAGCACCGGCAGCTCTAGTAGCAGTTCTGGCGGAGCAAGTAATAGTTCCAGAACCCAGGTGGCCAGTATTTCGCAAAATCACTTCTGGGCTTCACTGATTCAAAACATCAAGGATATTCTGGCTGAAACAGACAAGGAAGTGATCATCTCACGTGGCGATGGTGGCGACCAGGTGGAAGCGTCAACTGCGACTGCCCAAGCCCCATCTGCTGACGGGTCAAATCCATCCGATAAAACTAATATTACCGTCAACCTTAAACCCACAGCGCAGGACCGTGAAGCTGCACGTACTGAGTATAAAACGCTATTCGCTGCCACCGTAATTGCCAATCAGGAAGCCGGTATTATCAGCGTCCGTGGTACCAGCAAACAACATGAAAAAGTTCAGGAATTTCTGGATAAAGTCATGTCCAGTGCTAAACGCCAGGTTTTGATTGAAGCCACAATAGTAGAGGTGCGCTTGAATGATGGTTACCAGGCAGGCATAGACTGGAGCCGTTTGAATAATGCAGGTGCTGGTGGTGTAACCATACAGGAAAGCCTGACACCCTTGATTAGTTCCAGCGCAAGTAACACTGCTGCTAGCGCAGGTCTGGTAGCGGGCTTCGTCAATGGGGCAAGGAACTTCAGCGCTTCCATCAGCCTGCTGCAACAATTTGGTGATACAAAGGTATTATCCAGCCCTAAGCTCATGGTGTTGAATAACCAGACGGCTGTTTTGAAAGTGGTGGATAACCTGGTTTATTTCACTATCCAGTCACAGATTTCCCAAGGTAGCGTGCTTGGTGGTGCAAACCTGCAATCTGTAACCACAACGGCGAATACTGTGCCGGTTGGAGTTGTGATGAGCGTGACGCCACAAATCAATGATACTGGTGAAGTGAATATCAATGTGCGGCCAACCATATCCAGCTTGATAAGATATGTTCCAGACCCTAATCCGCAAATTGTTGGTGTTGTGAATCAGGGTATCCCGGAGATTCAGGTACGCGAGATGGAATCTATGCTGCAAATCAACAGTGGCAATACGGCAGTACTTGGTGGCCTGATGCAAGATCAAATCCAGCGGAATACAGATAAAGTGCCAGGCCTGTCAAATATCCCTGGTCTTGGTCGTCTATTTACTGCACGTAATGACACCAGCAGAAAAACTGAATTAGTGATTTTCTTACGGCCAACTGTCATCAAGAACGCATCTCTAGAGAGCGATGAGTTAAAAACATACAAACAATATCTGCCAGAGTCTCAGCTTGAGAAAAAGCTCGACGGTAACGGTTACTAAACAGCAATGAGTCTGCTGATTAAAGCGCTGGAAAAGGCGGAGAAAGGGAAATCTGGCGATGCTAAAAATGCATCTTCAGAAACCCATCCGCAGCCAACGCCTATCTTGCCAGTAGATGAGCTTTCTCTTGAGCCTTTGTTTGCTGATGCTGGCCTGACGTCTCAAAAAAAACAGCCCGAGTTTGAGAGCAAAAACGCTAAACAACAAGCAGCCGCAGAGGTGTTCGCTGCTAAAAATTCAGCCAATCAAACTTCTAAGATGGTGTTGGTAGTTGCGGGCTTGAGCATTGCACTATTGCTGTTGATAGGGTTTAAGTTTTACAGTTATTTGCAGTCTTTGAACCAGCCTGAAGTGGTGATTGCCAAAGTAGCTGAACCAATCTCTCCTGTTTCTAAAGGTGTCATTGCGCCACAGAGTCAGACATTAGAAAGCTCAATACCAGCGAACGGAATTAACAAAGAAGCGCATGTTGATGAAGTCGCTACGAATGATAAACAAGACTTAGGCCCAGTTGAAAAACCTAAACTACCAGCGCAGAAACCACCATCACAAGCACTTGTATTTGGCACACCAGTAGAAAAGTCAGCTGATACTGATGTCAAAATCACTCGTAGCGCGCCTGCTAACGTAGTAAGCCCAGCGTTGCTTTCGGCTTATCAGGCCTTTATGAATGGGGATGATGCAACAGCACAACGTAACTATCGCCAAGTATTGCAGTCCGATATTCGCAATACAGATGCTTTGCTTGGCATGGCTGCAATCGCGGCGCGCCAAGGACGTAATGACGATGCTGCGGGCTGGTATGGCAAGGTGCTGGAAGTTGAGCCAAGAAATACGGTGGCTTTGTCAGCATTGGCTGCCAATACAAGCCAAGCTGATCCTGTCGCTACAGAGTCGCGCATTAAAAATTTAATCGCCCAGCAGCCAGAAGCCGCCTACCTGCGTGAAGCGCTGGGCAATTTGTACGCAGATAAAGGCCAATGGCCAGCCGCGCAGCAAGCTTATTTTGATGCGTTTCATCTGGATGCGAACAATGCGGAATACGCCTTTAATCTGGCGGTGAGTCTTGACCAATTGGGCAAGCCTAATCTGGCGTTGGATTACTACAAACGCTCTTTGGGATTGATACCTGCATCTGGTGGCAATATAGACCGCGCGCAACTTGAATCACGCATCAAACAACTGCAGTAAACTATTTTTTGTAAATCAATCCTAGAGAATTGACCACATACTGACATGGCTGAACAGCGACGAAAATTACGCCTAGGCGAACTGATGGTGCAACAAAGCCTGATCAGTCAGGATCAGTTGCGCATTGCTTTGATGGAGCAAGACCAAAGTAATATTCCGTTGGGTCGTCAGCTGGTGCGCCTGGGCTTTGTCACCGAGGCCATGGTGCGCGACTTGGTGGCACACACTATTGGTCAAGAGAGTATCGATCTCACCGTTGTGATTGCCGATGCAGATGCGCTGAAGCTGGTGCCAGAAGACTTTGCGCGTCGTTACCACATATTGCCTATCTCCTATGAAGAGCCAACTAAGCAACTCATAGTTGCCATGGCAGACATGTTCAACGTGGTGGCGCTGGATCAGCTGCGTGCGATGTTGGGCGGCCAAATACAGGTTAAGCCGCTACTGGCGGGTGAAGCCCAGCTTGAAGAATATATCGACCAGTTTTATGGCTACGAGCTGTCGGTAGATGGCATTTTGCGCGAGATTGAAACTGGTGAAATCGATTACCAGAGTTTGCAGCAAGATGGTGACGAATACACCCAGCCAGTCGTACGCCTTGTCGGTGCCTTGCTCATGGATGCAGTCAAGCGCAACGCCTCGGATATCCACTTTGAGCCAGAGTACGCATTTTTGCGCATACGCTATCGTATTGACGGCGTGTTGCAGCAAGTGCGCAGTTTACATAAAACCTTCTGGCCAGCCATTGTCGTTCGCCTGAAAGTTATCAGCGGTATGGACATCGCCGAAACGCGCGCCCCGCAAGATGGTCGCTTGCAGATCAGTTTATGCGGTCGGCCAATCGATTTTCGGGTTTCCAGCCATCCCACCATTCATGGCGAGAATTTGGTACTTCGCGTGCTGGATCGTGAAAAATCGATTATTCCGCTAGAGCGTATGGGTTTGCGTAACACCACGCTGGATGAGCTCAAGCTCATGATGACTCGTCCCGAAGGCATTATGGTGGTGACAGGCCCAACAGGTAGCGGCAAAACGACTACGCTATATTCATTGCTCTCGTTCCAGAATACTGAAGCCGTGAATATCATGACGTTGGAAGATCCAGTGGAATATCCCGTGACTATGATGCGCCAGACCTCGGTGGCCGAAGTCAATAAACTGGATTTTGCTAACGGTATTCGTTCCATCATGCGGCAAGATCCTGACATTATTCTGGTCGGCGAAATCCGCGATTCAGATACCGCTACCATGGCCTTCCGTGCCGCGATGACTGGTCACCAAGTATTTAGCACGTTGCACACTAACTCTGCGCTAGGCACATTTCCGCGCTTATTGGATATAGGCATTTCACCCGACATCATGGCGGGTAATATCATCGGTGTGGTCGCACAGCGCTTGGTGCGTGTGCTGTGCCCGCATTGCAAACAAGCGCATACGCCAGATGACGAAGAGCGCAAATTGCTGAACGTAAGAACGCGCGAAGACATCACCATCTATCGTAATGTAGGCTGTAAGCGCTGCACTTATACTGGATATCGTGGCCGCATGGCGATTATCGAACTATTGCGTATTGATACTGATATGGACGCTTTGATCGCACGTCGCTCGCACTTGGATGAAATGCGCAAACTGGCGCTGGATAAAGGCTTTATTACTTTGGCCGATGATGGCGTGCGCCGCATACTTGAAGGCTATACTAGCTTGGCTGAAGTGATGCGTGTGATCGATTTGACCAGCCGCATCCGTTAAGCGCCGTGCCTACCTACAACTACAAAGCGGTAGACCAGATTGGCCGCACGGCCAATGGGGAAATGGACGCCCTCAACGAAATTGATCTCGAATTAAGGCTTGATCGCATCGGACTCAGCCTAATTACTTTTCGGCTAGCGAGGAAAACCGCAGGGCTATTTGGCGGTAAGAAAATCAACCTGCAAGACCTCGTGATGTTCTGTTTCCAGATGGAGCAGCTCACGAGCGCAGGCGTGCCTTTGCTAGAGGGTTTGGCGGACTTGCGTGATAGCAATCCCAACCTGTATTTTCAGAAAATACTCGCTGCAGTGATTGATGATGTAGAAGGCGGTAAGCTCTTTTCAGAAGCATTGGCGCGGCATGGCAGCGTGTTTAACAATGTATTTGTTAGCTTGATCAAGGCCGGGGAGCAAACAGGCAAGCTGCCAGAGGTTTTTGAAAACTTGGCCACCACGCTTAAATGGCAATATGAGCTGGTCTCACAAACCAAACGCTTGATTGCTTATCCATTGTTTGTGCTGGTGGTAGTGTTGGGCGCAATCACGTTTTTAATGATTTATCTGGTGCCGCAAATGGTGTCTTTTTTGCGCAATATGGGGCAGGATTTACCCATACAAACCAAAATACTGATTTTTATCTCCAATGCTTTTGTCAGTTATTGGTGGCTTATTCTGTCGGTGCCAGTGCTGCTTATTGTCATTCTGAAAGTGGCGGTAAAACAAAGCGCAGAAGTACGTTACCGTTACGATTACATCAAGCTGCACTTACCAGTCACAGGTGAGATTTTGCAAAAGATTATCCTTGCCCGATTTGCCCGCTATTTTGCGTTGATGTATCAAACTGGCATCCCGATTTTAGATGCGATTAAAACGTGTGAAGATATTGTGGCTAATAAAGTGGTATCAGATGCGCTGAATCGTGCTCACCAGCAGATCAATGCTGGTGATAGCATGAGCGAGAGTTTCAGGAATGCAGGGTTATTTCCGCCGCTCGTAGTACGTATGATCAAAGTCGGCGAAGGCACAGGTGGCTTGGATAAATCACTGTTAAAAATCAGCTATTTTTATGACCGTGATGTGAATGAAAAAATAGAGAGCATGCTAAAAATGCTGGAGCCAGCGCTTACCGTGATACTAGGCGCGATACTGGCATTTATCATGTTCTCAGTGCTCGGCCCAGTGTACGATTCATTCAGTAAACTTAAAATTTAATCATGTATTCAAACCGTTAACATGGCGTTATTTACTAAAATCGTACTGTGCGCATCTGGCAATCAGCTGACTGCTGGGGTTTGGTCATGGCGCAAACTGCGCTCGTTTCAGGTGTTTGATAACGATGCGCAAGGCAAAGAAGATTTCGCGCATTTTTTACAGCAGTTTCCTAATACCAATATCTATCTTCTCGCTGATTCAGTTGAAGAAGATTACCGCGTAGAGAATCTGCCCCACACCTTTGGCGGCGCCAAGCATGAGCTTGTAGAGCGCAAGCTCAGCCAGATTTATCGTAATAGTGTGTTTCGCGTTGCGCACTTTATCAACCGCGAAAAAGACAAGCGCAAAGATGATCGCTACCTGTTTTTAGCGCTCAACAAAGTGGAGTTTTTGGCTGGCTGGCTAGAAGTCATTGAAGCGCAACAAGCGCCATTGACGGGCGTTTACATGCTCTCTATGTTGAGCCAAGTGATACTGCGCCGCATGCGATTGGTAGAGCCGCATATTATCTTGAGTGAGCGCTTGAATTCAGGCTTGCGGCAGACCTATCTGCACAACGGCAATTTAAGAATCAGCCGTCTTGCGCCTATGCCGCCAGAAGCTGAAAACCAGCTTGCCTATTTTTATCTGGTAGAAACAGAAAAAACGCGGCTTTACCTGATCAGCCAGCGTTTTATCACGCGAGAAACTCCGCTTAAAATGCTATTGCCAGGGTTGGATGACAGTAGCAAAGTTATCTGCCGCCACATTGAGCAAGAGCAGGGGATTGATTGCGAGCGCATTGATCTCTCCGAGCTTGCGCACAGCATCCATATCAAACCTCAGTTGCTTGATGCCAACCCAGAGTTGCTACACATGCATCTGCTTGCTATTGGCAACGTGCCAGATAATCTGGCGCCCGCCACTCTCGTTAAGCAGCATCAGGTGCAGCTCATCAGGCAAGGCATTAACTTGGCAAGTATTTTTATTGTATTGCTTGGTTTACTGATGAGTGGCCTCTACGTTAATCAGGCGCTGGATTTAACTGCAGATACCAAGCAGGCTGCGCTTGATACACAACTGCAAAACCAGCGCTATGCTGATGTCGCCAAAAACTTCCCCTCAACACCAATCGCCAGTAATGATCTGGCTACTGCGGTTGAAATTAATGATGCTATCAAACAATACGGCAAAGCGCCGCGCCGCATGATGCAAGTCATCAGCAATGCACTTGAAGCCTCGCCAGAAATTCAGCTGGATCGCCTGCACTGGATGCAAACCAACGATGTTAGTTTGAAAGATGACGACAAAACATTGCTTGCCGTGCCTAGTGAAAAAACCAGTCAGCAATCTAGTTTTGTGCCAGACCCAACCGTGCTGTATGAAGTTGGTTTTATCAACGGCCAGATCAAAATGTTCAATGGGGATTATCGTGCGGCATTAGATTCAGTGAATCATTTAGCTGAGTTACTCAAAGCAGATAGCAATGTTGAGAATGTCGAGATACTGCAAGCTCCAGTGAATGTCAGCTCATACACTGCCCTGCAAGGCAGTACTAATGATGAAAAAGCCGCGCTGCAAGCCGCTGCCATGTTCAAGCTAAGAGTCATCCTCAAGCGTGAGGTGCCAACCACATGAAACTGAGTCGGCAAGATTGGCAAAAATTGCGTTACCCAGCGATTGGGTTTGGCCTTGTGTTGATATTGATGACGCTGCTATACACCTATGTGGAAAGCGTGAGAGATCAAGCCCAGCAAACCTTGGATAAACAAACCAGCCAGCTCAACCAGGCACGCCAAAAATTCCAGACTTCAGGCCAAGAAAAAGACACTATTGTTAAATACCTACCGCTCTATCAGCAGCTGATTAGCGATGGCTTTATTGGCGAAGAGCACCGCATAGAATGGATAGACGACCTGCGTACAATCCACGATCAAAACAAACTGTTCAAGATCAATTACAGCATCGCCAGCCAGGAAGACTACAAGCCAACATTTAACCTGAACGCAGGCACATTCAAACCCAAGCGCTCAGTCATGAAGCTAGAGCTTGCCATGTTGCATGAGGGAGATTTATTGGGCTTAATAGAGCAACTAGATGCACGTCAAGCCACACCCTTTATATTGCGAGATTGCGAAATCGTCAGGCTTTCAAGAACCATCAGCAATAGCTACATCCCCAATATGCAAGCCAATTGCGAGCTGGATTGGATCACCCTGCGTGAGCCGGAGCAGCCACATGGTTAAGCCTGTGATTAAGTTGCTTATCCTTGTTTGCTTAATAACAAACGCCACAGCAAATGCTGCCGACAACATCGGCCGCCTGTTTACCACACCTGCTGAACGCGTCAACCTCAACTACATGCGCCAGACCTCAAGGCTGCAATCGCAAGAGCAAGCCGATGGCATGGAGAAAGCAGCGCCACCTGTCATACCATCAGAAATCTCCATGCAAGGCTACGTGAAACGCAGTGACGGCAAAAAGGGTACAGTCTGGATTAATAACCAACCCATGCAAGAAAACACCTCAAACTCAGAAGTGACCGTAGGCAAAATGCACGGCGATAACAATCAAGTACCACTAACATTGCCCGCCAACGGTAAAAACCTTAGCTTAAAAGCAGGGCAGGTTTATAAGCCAGCGACAGATAGCGTGAGCGAGGTCAGTGCGCGAAGTAGTTCTGAAAAAGAACTTAAAGGCACGATAGGCGGAAACGAATCACTACCTAATCAAACAAACTCATCTAGTAGTAATTAAATAAGTCATGACTTTTGTCTTTGAAGAGGCACGGAAGAGTAATCTCCAGCAAAGACAGTCTGGCGCTACATTGATTTTGCTACTCTTTATAATTGCCCTAGCTGCTACAACATATAGTCTTAAAATTTTTGATGCTAGTGATTTGAAGGCTGAGCGAGACAAAAAAACGGGATTCGCTTTAGCTGAAGCAAAAGCATCATTGATAGGCTGGTCTATAGGGCAAGCTAGTAAGCCAGGTAGCCTTCCATGCGCCGATACGATTAATGGCGGCAGTGGTGTCACGGGCGGCACAAATGCATGTGCATCCTATTTAGGACGACTCCCATGGAAGCAATTGGGTTTGCAAGATATACGTGATGGAAATGGGGAATGTCTTTGGTATGCAGTATCACCAGACTTTCGAAACAACATGACTGATGCAACAAGAGTTACCAAGCCATTAGTTACAACATCGGGCGCAATTACTATCAAAGATAATTTTGGGACTATTTTGGCTACTAATGTAGTTGCTGTGGTGATGGCTCCCGGAGCAACATTAGCAGGTCAGGATAGTAGTGATTCTTCTGCAACTACCTGTGGTGGCAATCTTACCGTGTCGAATTATTTAGAAAACTATGATGCAACGAATCTAGTTTTTATCAGTAGCCCTTCCACATCCACCTTCAATGACAGACTCATTTACATTACAAAAGACGAAATATACGTACCATTACGCAAACGCATAATTAAAGAGATGGTTGGAAACATTGCTGTTACAAGTGGGTTGCTTAGATATTATCAAACATACTCAAGTTATCCTTGTGCTAGCAATACACTTAATGGCTCACAAAACTGTGGGGTTGCGGGGGCGAAATTTATTCCATACTCTGACCCTAATTTACAATATGCCCAATTAGGAACTTGGATGTTAAATAATGGTTGGTTCAGTGGTGCTAGTTATGGTTTCGATAGCGCCTTCCCTACAAAATTTAATCTTGGGTTGGTAATGAGTGGTACAAGTACCTGCAATGGCGTAGCGGGGGTGATTACATGTGTTCTACAGTAGTTTTCTGTGCATTAAAAAGAACTGGGGGTTTTACCTTAGTCGAGATGGCAGTTGTACTTGTTATTGTGGGTCTATTGCTGGGCGGTTTGTTTGTGCCACTTTCAGCGCAGCTTGATCAACGTAACGCTGCACAAACACAGAAGACTCTTTCAGAGATTAAAGAGGCGTTGTTAGGCTATGCTGCCATTAACGGGCGCTTGCCTTGTCCTGCTGATAGTACTTCTGCGGGACAGGAGAATCCTATCGGAGGTGGTGCATGTATAACTTTATATACAGGTTTTGTTCCAGGAGTGACGCTCGGCATTACACCTACGGATAGCCAAGGCTTTGTGATTGATGGTTGGGGTAATCGTGTGCATTATGCAATTACAAATGCCAACGGCAATGCTTACACCACCATAAGTGGATTGAAAACAGCGGGATTCACTGTAGTCTCTCCTAACCTTTATGTATGCAGTGCTAATGGTGGTTCAACTACCACATGTGGATCAGCCAATACCCTTACAACTTCTGCGCCAGTGGTTATCTACTCCACTGGTAAAAATGGTGTTATTGGGGGAGTGGGTACGGACGAATCACAAAACCCAAATCCAAATAGTGCGGATAACAACGCCGTATTTGTTAGTCATGATATAACGGCAAGTGGAGCGCCCAACGGGGAATTCGATGATATGGTCGTTTGGCTATCAAATAGTGTATTAATTAATCGTATGCTTTCTGCTGGTCAGTTACCTTAATAAACTTCACATGAACGACAACCAACTCCTGCGTTACAGCCGTCATATCCTTTTGCCGCAAGTTGGTTATGAGGGGCAAGATAAGCTCGTTAACAGCCATGCTTTGGTTGTAGGCGCTGGTGGTTTGGGTGCGCCAGTGGCTTTATATATGGCAGCTGGTGGTGTGGGTACGTTGACGATCTGTGATTTTGATACGGTTGACCTCACCAATTTGCAACGCCAGATTATCCATACAACTCAAACTGTGGGCATCAATAAAGCGCTTTCAGCCCAGCAAACATTACATGCCATTAACCCAGAAGTGCTGGTGAATACAGTCACTGAGAAATCGACTGAGGCTTCAATGAGGGCGTTGGTTGCGCAGGCGGATGTGGTGATTGATTGTTCGGATAATTTTAAAACGCGCTATACCTTAAACAGATTATGCGTTGATTTGCGTAAGCCCTTGGTATCTGGTGCCGCGATTGGCTTTGAAGGCCAAGTGACGGTGTTTGATATGCGCCATGATAATAGCCCTTGCTACCATTGTTTATTCCCTGATACAGGCTCAGATCAAGAGATGCGCTGCGCTGATAACGGCGTGTTTGCCCCGCTAGTTGGCATGATAGGCACTACGCAGGCCGCAGAGGCGATGAAATTGCTAATGGGGATTGGTGAAAGTTTGCAGGGACGCTTGCTATTACTGGATGTATTAGCAATGGAGTGGCGCACTATCAGGCTGAGTAAAGACCCAGCCTGCACTGTTTGTTCTAACTAACTACTTACCGCCCACCAGCGCCTTCACCGCGCTCACTACATCGCCTGGCAGCAATATAATTTTGGCGTTGTTCGAGTCAGATACTTTTTGCAAGGCTTGAATGTAACGGTCACCCAGCAAGAAAGTGGCAGAGCTGTTATTTTCTTTTACGGCTTCGGCAATTAGGCGGATAGATTCAGCTGAGGCTTTTGCGGCGATCTCTTGTGCTTCAGCATCTTTGCGGGCGGCTTCTAGGCGGGCTTCAGCATTCAAAATAAGTGACTGTTTTTCACCTTCGGCACGTGTTACCACAGCTACGCGTTCACGTTCAGCAGAAGCTTGTTGTTCCATGGCGTGCTGCATGTTTTGTGAGGGTTTGATGTCTTGAATCTCGACTGATTTTACGGTCAAGCCCCAGTCGAGAGCTTCATCGGCTATGGCTACTTTCAACTCAGCTTTGATGCGGTCACGTGAGGTGAGCGCCTGATTCAAGTCCATGCCGCCAATAATCGAGCGCAGGCTAGTTTGCACCATATTGCGCATGGCGATTTGAAAATTCTCAATGCCATACACTGAGCGTTCAATATTACTGACCTTGATGAACGCAATAGCATTGGCCAATATTACGGCGTTATCGCGGGTAATGACTTCTTGTTGCGGCACATCCAGAATAATGTCTTTAGTGGTCACGCGGTAACTCACGCGATCTATCCATGGGAAGATCAAGTTAAGCCCAGGCCTGATGACAGAGTGAAATTTACCAAGCCGCTCAACCACCCATTCTTCACCTTGCGGCACGATGCGTATGCCCAGCCAGATAGCGACAACAACGGGGATGAGTAAAACAATCATAAATTCGGTCATGGTTTTTCCTTAATTAAATACTAGTAAATTTTACGTGTTCAATTCGCGCGTTTTACGCGCAAGCTATTGCCTTCAATGGCGGTGATTAGGGCTTCTGCGCCTGGCTCAATTTCTTCATCAGACACCACAGGCCAGCTACGGCTACCCATTACCCCTTGTGCAAACTCAATCTGCCCGGGCTGTTTGGCGCTGACTTTTTGCGTGATGGTGCCCACACGACCAATTTCTTCGCCCTGCGATTGGCCTACGCGAGAATCTGTTGAGGTTTTTTTGTAGTTGAGCTTCCAGATGGCAAGAGAAGCTAAGGAGATCAATGCAAACAAAAAGAATTGCAATGCTACTGGCGTAGAAGGAAAAAGAGCCATCATTAACGCAATAATCAGCGCAGCCACGCCAAACCATAAAATATAAAAGGTGCCTGTGACCATTTCAATGGCCAGCAAGATCAACCCTAATATGCCCCATGTCCATAACGTATTCATTCGGCTTTACTCCTTCACTTCTTATTAATACAGCATTTAGATAATACCTAAGTTGCTGAAAAACAGGTGACTAAAAATAGCACCAACTAATGCGTGATTGTATCGACCACTCTGTGCTATTACACTGGCTGTTCTTCTCGGGGGAGGTGGTTCATGAATATCATATTTTGGTTAGTGCTGTTGGTCGCTGTGGTCTATATCATCATGCTGTATAACGGCTTGGTCAGCCTTAAAAATAATGTCTCAAAAGCCTGGGCTAATATTGATGTGCTGCTAAAACAGCGTCATGACGAACTGCCTAAACTGGTCGATACCTGCAAGCAGTACATGAAATATGAGCAGGAAACCCTGGATAAAGTCATCAAGGCGCGTTCACAAGTTTCTTCTGCCCGCGAATCGCAAGATGTAAAAGCGTTGGGTGCTGCAGAAGGCGCTTTGCGTAGTGGTTTGGGCAGCTTGTTTGCCTTGGCGGAATCGTATCCTGATCTCAAAGCCAACGAGCAGTTTGTGCAATTGCAGTCACGTATTAGCAGCCTTGAGAATGCACTGGCGGATCGTCGTGAATTCTATAATGAGAGTGTGAACGTCAATAACGTGCGTGTAGAGCAGTTTCCGGACTTGGTGGTTGCGCGCATGTTCAATTTCAAGACCTTTGATCTTTTAAGATTTGATGCCAGTGAATTGACCGATGTTGATATCGGCCAGCGTTTTAGCAGCTAGCAATATTTCTAGATCACCTAATGTTTAGTGGCATTCGTGGTTATTACGTTGAGGCTCTGACTTCAGCAAGTCATTTGGGTCTGCTTTTTGTTGCCGCGCATTCAGAAAGCCAGATCGTTTGGATAATTTGCTTAGCTCTCATTGCATTGATCAGCATTTTTGCATGGGCATCTAATTATCGCCGTTCTCGACTTGTCTCAGATACTCCGCTTTCTCGGATTGCTAGCGCCGCGCAGGGTTATGTAGAGCTTTCTGGCCGCGCCAGTGTTGACAAAGATAACCTCATTTTAAGTCCTTTAAGTAATACATCCTGCATATGGTATCGCTACTGGATATACACAAAAAATGGTAAAGACAACTGGCAGCAAACAGATCACGGGGTAAGCTCAAGTACCTTTGAAATTAATGATGGTAGCGGTAAATGCCAGATAGATCCGGATAATGCAGAGGTGATCGCGGCGGATAAAAAGACTAGATACGAAAACGCCCACAAGTATGTTGAAGAGCTGCTATATGGAGGTGGAATAATTTACGCCTTAGGTGAGCTGACGACTATTGGAGGTGCAAATTCTGCACTTGATTTAAAGCAGGATGTAGGGGAGCTACTGGCTAATTGGAAGCAAAATCCTGCAGCATTAAAGCAACGTTTTGATCTAGATAAAAATGGCGAAATTGATTTGCGTGAATGGGAGTTGGCGCGCCGCCAGGCAGTGCGTGAAATCACACTACAGCATCGAGAAATCCACAGTCAGGCCGGAGTTAATGTTATGCGTGCTCCACGTGATGGGCGTATATTTTTGTTGTCCAATCTGTCCCCTGACAAGCTAAAAAACCGTTACTTGCTTTGGGGCACGTTACATTTATTAATCATGATCGCTGCTGCAACTGCTGCATTTATAATGTGGCAAGATCACCAGATTCAAACTTTATTCCATTAAAAGATTCAGTAGCAGCCAATTCATTAAGCTCATAGGATTTACTTATATGCGCTGTGATAAAATCTTGCTCCTATGAGCACAGACCAAACTACCGAAAACACGTCAGCCAATTCAGCGCTGGCGAAATCATTTGACCCTAAAGAAATTGAAAGCCGCTGGTATCAATTTTGGGAAAGCCAAGGCTATTACGCCGCTGGTTTAGATACCCAAAAGCAGGATAACTTTTGCATTCTGCTGCCACCGCCCAATGTCACTGGCACGCTACACATGGGGCATGGTTTCAACCAAACCCTGATGGATGCCTTGACCCGTTACCACCGTATGCGCGGCGATAACACTTTGTGGCAGCCAGGTACTGACCACGCTGGCATTGCAACGCAGATTGTTGTTGAGCGCCAACTGGATGCACAAGGTGTTAGCCGTCATGATTTAGGTCGCGAGAAATTCCTGGAAAAAGTCTGGGAATGGAAAGAATACTCTGGTGGCACCATCACTAAGCAGATGCGTCGCCTCGGTACTTCGCCAGACTGGTCGCGCGAGCGCTTCACGATGGACCCCGCGCTAAACAAAACCGTGACTAAAACCTTTGTGCGTTTATATAACGAAGGCCTGATTTATCGCGGTAAGCGTTTGGTGAACTGGGATGTGAAGCTGGGCACAGCCGTTTCTGATCTCGAAGTGGTGCAGGAGGAAGAAGATGGCTTTATGTGGCACATCAACTATCCGCTTGCTAACGGTGAAGGTCATTTAACCGTAGCGACAACCCGCCCAGAAACTATGTTGGGCGACGTGGCAGTGATGGTGCACCCTGAAGATGAGCGTTATGCGCATCTGATTGGCCAAAGCGTAATGCTTCCGCTTTGCGACCGCGAAATCCCTATTATTGCTGATGATTATGTAGATCGTGAGTTTGGTACTGGTGTGGTTAAGGTCACGCCTGCGCATGACTTTAATGACTATGCTGTAGGGCAACGTCACAAACTTCCAATGATTTCAGTTCTAACACTAGATGGAAAAGTTAAGGGTAAAACAAATGCGACGCTGGATGTTAAAGGCGATAGTGTTCGCAGAACTCTCGTTGCTGCAATTGAGCACCATGGAGATGTTGATAAAATACCAGAAGCATATCAAGGTTTAGAGCGCTTCGCAGCGCGCAAGCAGATTGTTGTCGACTTAGAAGCCCAAGGCTATTTGGTCAAGACCGAAAAGCACAAACTCAAAGTCCCGCGCGGTGACCGTACTGGTGTCGTGATTGAACCTATGCTGACAGACCAGTGGTTCGTCGCCATGAGCCAGCCTGCTGCCGACGGCAAGAGCATTACGCAAAAAGCGCTGGATGTAGTGGCGGATGGCCAAATCAAATTCTATCCAGAAAATTGGGTAAACACTTACAATCAATGGCTGAATAATATTCAGGATTGGTGTATCTCGCGTCAGCTTTGGTGGGGTCACCAGATTCCTGCCTGGTACGATAATAAAGGTAACTATTACGTTGCTGTAGATGATCAAGCAGCCTACGAGCAATATTTTAAAAATATTGGGCGAGAGGATTTAGCAGAGGCATTAGAAGCAGAAGAAAAAATATCTGGTGACAGATCTAAAATTGGAAGTTTGCTTGCAATCAACAACCAATTAGTTGAATTGAACCGTGATCCAGACGTACTGGATACCTGGTATTCATCCGCGCTCTGGCCATTCTCCACGCTCGACTGGACTGGCGATGAAGCCAAGGATGCAGCCAATGTTGCCCTGCAGCAATACCTGCCATCCAGTGTGTTGGTGACTGGTTTCGATATCATTTTCTTCTGGGTGGCGCGCATGGTCATGATGACGACACATATCACTGGCAAGATTCCGTTCAAGCATGTGTATGTGCACGGCCTGATTCGCGATGCCGAGGGTCAGAAGATGAGCAAATCTAAGGGCAATGTATTGGACCCAATTGATTTGATCGACGGCATAGGTCTGGATGAACTGATCAAGAAGCGCACCACTGGCTTGATGAATCCCAAGCAGGCCGAGCAGATTGAGAAGCGTACGCGCAAGGAATTCCCTGAAGGTATTTCTGCATTCGGTACTGATGCCTTGCGTTTCACTTTCGCCTCTTTAGCTTCACCTGGCCGAGACATCAAGTTCGATTTGCAGCGCTGCGAAGGCTATCGCAACTTCTGCAACAAGCTGTGGAATGCCACGCGCTTTGTGTTGATGAATTGTGAAGGTAATGATAACGGCTTCAAGGATTGCAGCACCGAGCCAGAAGGCTTTTTGACCTTCTCGCAGGCGGATCGCTGGATCGTCAGCATCCTGCAAAAAGCAGAAGCAGATATTGAAAAAGCCTTTGCCGATTACCGCTTCGATATTGTCGCGCAAGTCATCTACAAATTTGTCTGGGATGAATACTGCGACTGGTATCTAGAGCTTGCCAAGGTACAGATGCAAACGGGTACCGATGGCGAGAAACGTGCCACACGCCGTACCTTGTTGCGTGTGCTTGAAACCATCTTGCGCTTGGCGCACCCTGTCATGCCGTTTATTACGGAAGAGATTTGGCAGACCATTGCGCCTATGGCAGATAAAACTGGTGCTAGCATTATGTTGCAGCCTTACCCCAAAGCTGAGCCTAAAAAGATCGATGAAAATGCTGAGGCATGGGTTGCGTTGCTCAAGCAATCAGTTGATGCGTGCCGCAGCCTGCGTGGTGAGATGAATGTTTCGCCTGCGACCAGAGTGCCATTGATTGCGGCAGGAGAGGCAGAAAAACTAAAGGTGTATGCCCCTTATATCAAGGCGCTGGCTAAGTTGGCAGAGGTCGAGATTGTGGCTGAATTGCCAGATGCTGATGCGCCTGTGGCGCTGGCAGGTGATTTCAAGCTCATGCTCAAGATCGAGATTGATGTGGCAGCAGAAAAAGAGCGTTTGGGTAAAGAGATCACGCGTTTGCAAGGTGAAATTGCCAAGGCGCAGGCCAAGCTCGGCAACGAAGGCTTTGTGGCGCGGGCACCAGCCGCTGTTATTGCGCAAGAGCAGGAACGTTTGGCTAACTTCACGGCGACAGTTGAAAAATTGCAGCTACAACTGAACAAATTGACAGGGAATTAAAGATGAGCAGTTCAGCGGCTGTTTACATGTTACGCACCATGCAACAGCATCACGTCGCATTGAGCAGTCTGGCTGATCAAAAGGCCAACATTATGGTGGCGGGTTCTCTCGGCATTATTATTTTTAGTATGGGTCGTTTCGAGCTTGGCGACCATCCGGTTTGGCTATTGGTGCTTTGTATAACCGCGCTGCTTTCTTGTTTGTGCGCGATTATTGCGGTCAACCCTAGCTTTAAGAAGAAGCCGGACATAGAGCATGCTGTGGCTAATCCTCTATTTTTTGGACATTTTGCGGTAATGTCTGAAACGCAGTTTGAAGACCAGATTCTGGGTTTGATTGAAAGCGATGAGAAGATTTACAGGGCGATGATGCAGGACGTATATCAGCTAGGTAAGTCTCTGTATTTCAAGAAATATCGCTATCTTAACTTCAGCTATACCATCTTTATTAGTGGTATTTTGCTAAGCATATTGATAGCCGTCTCACACTTTGTTTTTTAGCGCTGCTGCTTTTTGATATAAAAAGTGAACACTGGTGCGGATTCAGTTAAAGATAAAAGCTCATGCCCAGTCTGCCTGCAAAAGGCCTGAAAATCCTTTACCGCGCCAGGGTCAGTTGCTAACACTTTAAGTATCTGCCCACCTTCGAGTTCGGCGAGGCCTTTTTTACAACGTAATATAGGCAACGGACATCTAAGCCCAGTTGCATCCAGCTCTTTGTCGAATTCCAGACCTTCTATGGTTCCTTGTTGAGTCATTATTTAGGCACGAAAGAATAGCCTGCGCGACCCCAAGCCAGAATTCCGCCTTGCAGGTTGTACACGTTTTTGTAGCCTTTGCTGGCGAGGAATGCAGAAGCTTGGCCAGAGCGAATACCGCTGTGACAGTAAAAAACTAGGGATTTTTGTTTATCGAGCACATCGTGTTTAACAGGAATCATGGCAAGCTGGATATGCAGCGCACCAGGAATAATGCCTCTGGCGACTTCATCATCATTACGCACATCCACCAGTGTGATTGGCTCGTTAGCCATCATTTCAAACAAGGACAATGCATCAATCTCTTTATAGCCAGTCATAGTCGTGCCTATCGGTAGTCAATCGTATTCGTTTATTCAATAAATATACTTTGATTGCATCGTGGTTTCAACGCAATATTGATTTTAACGCGCGCACTTGCTTAACGGATGACGTTAATTCAATGGAATGCTGAGAGGAAGAGATGGTGGCCAGGGGCAGAATCGAACTGCCGACACGCGGATTTTCAATCCGCTGCTCTACCGACTGAGCTACCTGGCCGTTTGCTAAACTTTACTTAAATGTGCTGAAGTGAATCAGACCAGTATTGTTTGTGTGACTACCGCTAAATTAGCGCTTGGTAGCCAACGCAAGAGCGGTATTATATCAAACTTTGTTCTCCCGTGTCATGGCTTAATCGCTTATGTATTCAAGCGATTGCTGCGGATGCGGCTGATTAATCCATTTTAGATTAAAGAAATCCTGATGATACAAACTCAAATACAACCTTTATCCAGCAGCTTGGCATCATCTCTAATAGATAAAATCAACAATAAAACCAAACCATTAGGCTCGCTTGGCCGCCTGGAGAAAATCGCACTACAAGTTGGCCTGATTCAAGGCACTTTAACGCCTGAACTGAATAAACCAGTGATGATGGTGTTTGCGGGGGATCACGGCATTGTGCAGGCGGGCGTTAGTCCTTTTCCGCAAGAAGTAACACAGCAGATGGTGTTCAATTTTCTGTCTGGCGGCGCAGCAATCAACGTATTCGCGCAGACCAATGCCATGCAAGTTCGGGTGATTGATGCTGGCGTGAACCATGAGTTTGGTTTGGTGCCAGGCTTGATTGATGCCAAAGTCGGCATGGGCACGCAAAACTTTTTGACTACCCCAGCCATGTCAAAAGAACAATGCGAGCAAGCGCTCACAATAGGTATAAGCCTTGCGCATAAAGAGTTCGAGTCAGGCAGCAACGTGATGGCTTTTGGCGAAATGGGCATAGGCAATACCTCTTCAGCATCCGCATTGATGGCTGTGCTATGTGAGTTACTACCAGAGCAATGCGTGGGGCGTGGTACTGGCTTGGATGACGCTGGCTTGCAGAAAAAGATTGATGTGATTAAAGCAGCAATCGCCCACCACAAACTTGATGCCAAAGATCCAAACCAAGTATTAGCAACTTTTGGCGGCTTTGAAATCGCGTTGATGGTAGGTGCAATGCTTGGTGCCGCTGAGAAAAAATGTGTGCTGCTGATCGATGGATTTATTGCCACAGCAGCTTTGTTAGTAGCCTCAAAAATGCAACCAGAAGTTCTGGATTACTGTGTTTTTGCGCATTGTTCCAATGAGTCTGGCCACAGATTATTACTGAATCACCTGAAGGCTGAACCTTTGCTCGATTTAGGTCTGCGTTTGGGCGAGGGTACAGGGGCGGCTTTGGCTTATCCCTTGCTGAAAGCAGCGGTCAATTTCTTGAATGAGATGGCCTCATTTGAGTCCGCTAATGTCAGTCAGGCAGAATAAATACTGATGATAAAAGAGTGGCGATTATTGTTGCTGGCGATTGGGTTTTTTACCCGCATACCCATGCCCGCGCATCC
>DATHWP010000075.1:0-3993 GCA_035460505.1 Methyloradius sp.
ATTATTGATGGTGTGTACGACATAGATGATGCCAAACGTGAACGTAAAGCGGCACAAGACCAGGCCAGCTATGAATTGTTGAGTGAGAAGCAGATACTCAAAGAGATCAAGCGCATCGAAAAAGCCATGCACGATAGTGCCAAGAACCTTGAGTTTGAAAAGGCTGCAGATTTCCGTGATCAGCTTAAAAAGCTCAAGGCTAAGTTTTATGGCGCCGATGTTCCAGACGAAATTCTTTAGGCTGATACTGCGTATTTTTAGAGTGATAATTATTGCCTGAACTATGACCAATGCATATAATGAGAATCATTCCCATTTGTGATGTGGGATTTTTATATTAATGGTTCATATAAAGGAAATAACATGGCTCATAAAATCTTAATGTCTATGCTGGCAGTAACAGCATTTCTAGTAGGTGGTCTCATCGTTACTCCGCAGGCACAGGCGGCAGACTGTGAAGTTGCAATTGATGCAACTGATGCAATGACCTTCAGCACTAAAACGATTGAAGTGAAAAAAAGCTGCAAAGAGTTCACTATCAAGCTAACCCATACAGGCAAGTTGGCTAAAAATATCATGGGGCATAATGTAGTGGTTGTTAAAGCCACAGATCAGGCCGCTGTGCTTGAAGATGGAAGCGCTGCAGGCCTGGACAATAATTACCTGAAGCCTAGCGATGCCCGCGTGATTGCCTCAACTAAAGTTATCGGTGGCGGTGAAAGTGCAACAACTAAGTTTGCTACCAGCAAGCTGGATGCTAAAGAAAGCTATGTATTTTTCTGTGCTTTCCCTGGCCATGCAATGATGATGAAGGGCGTTGTCAAAGTTATCTAAGAAAATATTCCTGCCTAGTTGATGAGTCCACTGCCCTCATCAACGATTAGCATCTTTAGGCGAAATATAAATCCCCTAGTTTTCTAAAACCTCTAAAAATGCATCGCCATACCGCAGTAATTTAGCCTGACCAACACCACTGATCTTTGCCAGATCGTCCAACGTTTGTGGTTTCTGGTTCAGTATTTCCAGCAATGTAGTGTCATGGAAAATGAGATAAGGCGGTACGCCTTGCTCTTTTGCCAGTTCCATTCTTTTATCTTTGAGGGCTTGCCAGAGTGGGTCTTCGTTTGCGCCTGCGTAGGCTTCTTTGCTGCGTGATGCGCGCTCGGCCTTGCTGGTTTTTCTCTGGGTAACTTCAACATCTCGTCTTAGCCAAACCTCTTGCTCACTACGTAATACTGGTTTTGCGGATTCTGTGAGTTTTAGTCCACCATAAGTTGTAATGTCTGATTCAAGGAATCCAGCGGCAACAAGTTGTCTAAAGATGCTGCTCCACTGGGCTTGGCTGTATGCTTTACCAATACCAAAAGTGCTCAGTTGAAGATGGCCGAATTGCTCAATTTTTGGTGTGCTTTTGCCAAGTAATACATCGATCAAATGCACTACGCCAAAGCGTTGCCCTGTGCGATAGACGCAGGAGAGTGCCATTTGCGCAGACTCTGTGGCATCCCAAGTATCTACAGGGGTCAGGCAGTTGTCGCATTGGCCGCAATCGCCAGGGTGTTCTTCGCCGAAATAACGTAATAAGGTCTGGTGGCGGCAACTGGTGGATTCGCAGAAGCCGAGTAGGGCATCCAGTTTTTGCCGTTCTACGCGTTTGCGCTCTTCTGGCGCATCGCCTGAATCCAGCATCTGGCGCATAGAGACTACATCGCCTAGTCCGTAGGTCATCCATGCGTTAGCAGCAAGGCCATCACGTCCAGCACGGCCTGTTTCCTGGTAATAACCTTCCATGCTTTTTGGTAGGTCAAGATGCGCCACAAAGCGTACGTTGGGTTTGTCTATGCCCATGCCAAAAGCCACGGTCGCAACCATGATGACGCCTTCATCCTGCAAAAATTTACGCTGGTTGGCTTCGCGTATTTGGCTATCCAGCCCTGCATGGTAAGGCAGCGCTTTCCAGCCTTGGTCTTTCAGCCAAGCGGCGGTGTCTTCTACTTTTTTGCGCGATAGGCAATAAACGATACCAGCATCATCACCATGCTCTGTTTCCAGGAAATGCAGCAATTGTTGCCGCGCATTGTTTTTCTGGGTGATGCGGTAACGGATATTGGGTCGGTCAAAACTGGAAACAAACTGCTCCGCATTTTCGAGCGATAACTGCTCTACAATTTCTGCCCGTGTCGGCGCATCAGCTGTGGCTGTGAGGGCGATGCGTGGCACATGCGGAAACCTCTCATGCAAGATAGTAAGTTGGCGATATTCAGGCCGAAAATCATGCCCCCATTGCGATACGCAATGTGCCTCATCAATAGCAAAAAGCGCGAGACCCACATGAGTATCAACTTGCTGTAACAGGCTCAAAAAGCTATTAACCATCAAGCGCTCAGGCGCCACATATAAAATCTTGGTCTGGCCTGCAAGCACCTGCGAAGTTATGCGCTGGGTTTCTTCTGCATTCAGGCTCGAGTTTAGATAAGCGGCTTCAATACCTAGTTGTTGCAAGGCCTCTACCTGGTTCTGCATCAGCGCGATGAGTGGTGAGACCACAATTGCCAAGCCATCACGAATTAGGGCGGGTAGTTGATAACATAAAGATTTGCCACCACCAGTGGGCATCAATACCAATGCATCACCACCCGAACAAACATGCTCGACTACAGCTTGCTGTTTGCCGCGAAACTCACTGTAACCAAATACCTTGTGTAAGGTTGCTAAAGCCTCAGTCAAGATGAATTCTTTTTGCATGTTTGAATGGTTAGACCTCAAGTTATTTCTATCAAGGGATAGTGACATCAAAAACAAAAGCCCTAGTTACCCAGGGCTTTTTTTTCTTGCTATTGTTGCGCTAGCTTATTTCTGCGTTTGCACAATTACCAATGGCTCATCCTGGCTACCTTCGGTTGCTTTTTGTTGCCATGCTGCTGATTTGCGTGGTTTCTTTGCAGCCTCTTGCGCTACTGGAGCCGCAGTGACTTGAATGTTATCAGCTTTGGTTTCTACCAATTGCAAGCCACTTGCGGCAAGATCAACTGGTTTGGCCTGGACTGGCTTACGACGGCGCGGATTACGTGGCTTCTTATCTGATTTCTCATCAGAGTTAGTAGCTTCGGCTTGATCTGCTTCAATTGCAATCGCTGGTTCTGATTTTTCTGCGGCTGTACTTTGTGAAGCTACATCATTAGTGTCCACATCGACTTTCGCCTTAGCTACAGGAGCTTCAGCGATTGTCACTTCAGAAACCTTGGTCTCAACAACATTGTTGCCTTGTGTAATGGTGTTCAGTACGGTTTCTACATTACCTTGATACTCAGGCACTGAATTCACAACAGGCGCAGGTGCTGCAGCTTCAACTACATTTGGAACTTCAATGGCATTTGGTTCAAAGGCCATTTGCGTCTGGCCATCACGCTGCTGGTTTTCAGGACGTGGTGTGCGGTCACGACGACCATTACGACCACGACGTCCAGAACGTGTTTGCTGCTGAGGCTGATCACCAGACTCAGTAGCCGCTGGCGTTTGCACATTAGCTTGAGTATTCTGTGGCGTTTTTTCACGCTCAACTCTTTCAGAACGTGGGTTCTGGTTCTGGCGCGGTTCCTGATTGCGTTGCTGGTTTCTCTCTTGATTACCTGCATTGCGCTCTGGACGATCTGCAGCAGGGCGTTGGTTTGGACGGTCAGCATTAGTGCGCTCGGTACTATTACGATCTACGCCACTACGCTCTGCACCATTACGATCAGTACCAGTACGGCCATTGCGATTGTTACGATTATTGCGGCCACCTCGGTTATTCCTATTGGCATCACGCGTTCTATTTGTTTCTGTCTGCGTTTCTTCAACTGTGGCTGGCGTAGTGCCAAACCAGTTTTTGATGCGGGCGAAGAGCGACAATGCAGGAATGATTTTCTCAGCAATGGTAGGCGCAGGTGATGCAGGCGTGATGCCCTTAACAGCAGCTTCAACACGCACTGGTTTAGCTTCTTGCTTGTTAGC
>DATHWP010000076.1:0-12881 GCA_035460505.1 Methyloradius sp.
CACCTGCACCAGAAACCAAGTAACTTTAGATAATTAGTAGTAAAGCAAAAGCCCCGATTTTCGGGGCTTTTGCTTTATAAAAGCTAAGTTCTACTAAACGAATAATGAATCTAGCTAATGACTGCTATCGGCCAATAGCAGCCATTTTCTATTTCAAATTAATCCCCGATTTCCATAGTGTTTGCGTCCGTACTTGCTATTTATTATTATACGGACAGGGAAACATCTAACTATTTGGAATAAAAAGAAAAAAAGCATGCCAAATCACATATCTTCAATATTATTATACGGACGCAGCCGTCCGTATAATAACGGTTAGGCCAGAAAAACAATACTGACTATGTTTTTGAGAAAGATCAAAGGCCAAGAGGTTCATCGTGATTCTGGACGCTTACTCCACTTTGAAGGTGAATATGAGTTCAAGTCATTCGGCATTGCCTACCGAGGAGATTTAATTATTGAAGAAGGGCGCATCAAATATGTAAGCGGTGGCATCCCATGGGGTTTAAAGGCGTTTCCCCCCAAATATCAAGTAGAGAAGAGTATGCGTTTAGTTCTTCAACTTACAGATATTGATAAACTTTTAGCACTTTTGAGTGAGTCAAACATTGAGGGGTAATTCTTGCCTAACCCATCATTCAAGCGGGACTGGCTAAAGCCAGCCCCTTAATTCAAACGTTAGGCCATCATGGAAACTTTAAACTTGCAAAAACCTGTTGAAATTAAACGTGCAGTTAATTGCCTTTGGGCAAGTCTAGCTATCGGCCTTGTGAGGCCGTTGATAGATTGGCAACACCTGCAACAAATAAGCGCTCAAACATCTGCGACCTTTACTTTGTTTGTTTCTCTTACGGTTGTTGCAGTTGTCGGATGGTTAATTTATAAAATATCTAAACGCAAAAATTGGGCTCGTATTACTTACCTAGTTCCTACTCTTCTTGGCTCGGTGCCCTATATCCCCATGCTGGTTGGTGAGTTTGAACGCTCCCCATTTATTGGTAGCCTAAGTGTTGTCCAACTTGTTCTTCAAATTTTTGCGCTTTGGTTGCTTTTTACAAAGCCTGGCAGCGCTTGGTTCAAACCAGTCAATGAGCAGCCTAACCCATCATTCAAGCAGGACCCCTAAATGACCGCTATGGGTCGGAAGTAGCCACTGGCAGTACAAAATCTTCCTAATGTAATTGTTAAACTCTTCTAAGAAGTTCGCTCCAACAATCAGCGTCTCATTCCCCAGCCGCAACCGTCATGCGCTCAATCAAAATTGAGCCTGTCTGTTTGGAGCCTTGTACCAACACATCATTGCCTACTGCCACTATCTGCATCAACATATCCTTCATGTTGCCCGCGATGGTGATCTCTTCAACGGGGTAAGCAATCACTCCATTCTCCACCCAGAAGCCTGCGGCACCTCGTGAATAGTCGCCTGTGACCATATTCAGGCCGTGGCCAAGTAATTCAGTGACCAATAAGCCTGTGCCCATTGTTTTGAGCAATGCATTTAAGTCTTGATCGCCATGGCTGATAATCAGGTTATGGTTGCCACCTGCGTTGCCTGTGGTTTTCATGCCGAGTTTGCGGGCGGAGTAGCTGGATAAAACATAGCCTTGCAGAATGCCATCTTTTACCAAAGTGCGCGGGCTAGTAGTAACGCCTTCATTATCAAAAGGTGCGCTGGCCAATCCGCGTTTTAAGTGCGGGGTTTCGGTAATACTGATGTTGGATGACATGACCTGCTTGCCTAAGCTATCGAGCAAGAATGACGATTTGCGGTACAGACTGCCACCAGAGATGGCGGAGATTAAACTTGAAATGAGGCCCGATGCTAAAGGCGCTTCAAACAAAACTGGCACTTGCGCTGTCTTGATGGCGCGGCTGCCCAAGCGGCGTACAGCACGGTCACCAGCAATGCGGCCGATATTGGCAGGGCTATCTAAATCTTCTGCTGAGCGCGTTGAGCTATACCAGTAATCGCGCTGCATTGATTCGCCCTCTTCTGCGATCACTGAGCAGCTAATGCCATGGCGACTAGTAGGGTAGCCGCCAACAAAGCCGTGGCTGTTAGCATAGGCGAATAAACCCTCGGAGATAGATACTGATGCGCCTTCTGAATTCTGGATGCGGCTATCCACATCAAGCGCTGCAGCCTCACACTCTTTTGCCAACATAATGGCTTCTTCAACTGACAATGCCCAAGGGTGATACAAATCCAGCTCGGGGAAATCTTTAGCCATGAGTTCGGCATCAGCCAAGCCACAAAATTCGTCTTTTGCCGTGTATTTGGCGATATTGCAGGCCGCGGCGACTGTGTCTTGCAAAGCCTTTGGTGACAAATCTGAGGTGCTCGCATTGCCGCGTTGCTGCCCAAAGTACACAGTGACAGACATGCCTTTATCGCGGTTGTATTCTATGGTTTCAGTCTCGCCCATGCGGACTGAAACATTTTGACCCACGCCCAAGCTAATCTCGGCATCAGCGGCACTTGCGCCAGCACTTTTGGCTAATTGCAGCACCTGAGCGCTCATGGCTTTCAGGTCGTCCAGCGAGTAGTTAAAACCTAGGGATTGATGTGTGTCTGACTGGCTCACGGCGGGCTCTTTGCGAAAAACTGTTATCATACCCCAGCACGAAACCTAATGAGATATACAACAGCAATATGAATGAATATGAAGACCAAGATGGCGATGAGCCCATCAGCAAAACAAAACGCAAAGCCGAAATGGATGAGCTGCAGGATATTGGCGTCCGGCTGATCGGCCTCTCAAAAGATCGGCTGGCCAAGCTAGATTTGCCAGAAAGATTGCTGGATGCCGTTAATGAAGCCAAGCGCATCACTGCCAACGGTGCAACGCGTCGCCAAAAACAATATATCGGCAGCCTGATGCGCGAAGTAGAAGTGGCGCCTATCATTGACCAGTTACAGCGCTGGGATGGTAAACATAGTGCTGAAAATGCCTATTTTCACCAGCTTGAACGCTGGCGTGATCGACTGATTGCAGATGACCGCCTGGTGTCAGAGTGGATGATCAAATACCCACAGACCGATAGCCAACAGTTGCGCGCGCTGATTCGCAATGCGCAGCGTGAACAGGCCGCCAACAAGCCACCCAAAAGTAGCCGCGCACTATTTGCCTTATTACGTGAAAACAGCGAATCATCTGCTCCAGATATCGCTGAAGAAGCCGAGTGACCATAGACACTATCAGCGTCATTGCAGCGATTATTTTTGCGCTAGCGCTGATACATACCTTTGCCGCTAAGTCTTTTGAGGTCCTGGCGCATCGCCACTCCAAGCATGCTGGGTTATTCCATCTGCTAGGTGAGATTGAGGTGGTGTTTGGTTTTTGGGCATTTATTCTAATCGGCTTGATGGCATTTGTCAGTGGCGGTAACAATGCGCTTGAGTATGTTGAGTCGCGTCATTACACAGAGCCCTTGTTTGTATTTGTGATCATGGTGGTAGCTGCATCCAACCCCGTGCTGCAACTCGTAAAATCGCTGGTTAACGGCATATCCAGTGTATTGCCAGTGAATTCAACATTAGGCCAAGTGTGGCTGAGCCTGGCGCTAGTGCCCTTGATAGGCTCACTCATCACTGAACCTGCCGCCATGACATTGGCAGCCCTCATGCTCGCGCCCTTAGTGTTTCGCGATGGCATCCCCGAATGGCTTAAATATGCGGCACTTGGTGTGCTGTTCGTGAATATATCAATCGGTGGCACGCTCACATCTTACGCCGCACCGCCAGTGTTAATGGTCGCCAAGACCTGGCAATGGGATAGCCTGTTCATGATGCAGAATTTTGGCTACAAAGCCGCTATTGCCGTTGTGATCAACGCAACTGTAGTCACGTTTTTATTGCGTAAATACTTCACGCAAGCCCCAAAAACAGATGTAGCTGCTTTAAAAACGCCATTATCAGTAAGCCTGATTCATCTGGCATTCCTGGCCAGCGTAGTGATATTTGCACATCACACCGTGGTCTTTATTGGTTTGTTCATGTTATTCCTTGGCTTTACCCAAGCCTATGAGCGCTATCAAACGCCCCTGATATTAAAAGAAGGCTTGCTAGTGGGGTTCTTCTTAGCAGGCCTCGTAGTTTTGGGTGGCATGCAACAGTGGTGGCTGCAACCGATTGTTTCTGCTCTCAAACCCATACAACTATTTTTCGGCGCAACCACACTCACAGCGATTACTGATAATGCTGCACTGACTTATCTGGGCTCATTGATTTCTGGCATGTCTGACCAAGCCAAATACATGCTCATGGCAGGCGCCGTGACTGGCGGAGGCTTAACCGTGATCGCCAATGCGCCTAACCCTGCTGGTGTAACGTTGTTAAAACGCGGCTTCGCCGATGAATCCATCAGCGCTGGTGGATTATTACTGGGCGCGTTGCCGCCCACGATTGTGGCAGCGATCTTTTTTATACTGCTTTAATGGGCGCTTGAATCAGCTGCAACTTCGCCCACCTGTGAATTTTTAGGCGGCAAGAAGAAATCACTTGGTTTCTTCCACAGCCGTTTCAAGATGTTTTTCAGCAAATGCCGCCACTGGGCAAACGTCACTTTTCTTGATTTCATCGCCACGTAGAGCGCCAAGCTGAAGCTCACTAGCAGGTTGACGGTGCCAATCAGCAGTACGCTTGAAGTTGCTATCACCACCATTTGCCAGGTGATGTTGAAATCCATCGCCATGAATGAAAACCCAACAAACGCTGAAGAAAAAGCAATGTGACGGATATCAATCGGCAAACCCAACAAAACGCCGAGGGCAGACATGCCGCCTAACAAGCAGCCGAAATAAAAGTTACCCGCCAACGCGCCTAGATTGTTCTCTATATAACCAGCAACCCTGTCTAGGCGTGGCTGCCCAAGCAGTTTCTTTAACCAGCCCAAAGCACGCAAACGCTGTGGAATCTTGTTATATACAGCCAGATTGTCGTGATAGCCAGCAATCAAACCAGACAAAAACAGGCAAACCCCAGCAATACCCGCATAAATCAGCGGTGCGCCATGCCTGAAATCAAGATCGCTCAAGAGCTTATGCGCTTTATCTACATCAATAAAATGATGGCCAAGCGATACTTGAATGCTCCACCCGATCAGGATAGCAATAGGCACAGCGAGTGAAATGTTGCCAATAATGGCAATAGTCTGGCTGCGTATGGTTTGCGCGATGATATTGACTAGGCTATCCATCTCCTTCGTCTTACCATCACTATTGTCTATGCTGGCAGCAATGGCAGCAGCCGTCATCGCTGGCTGTTTGGTGGCTACGGTAAAATGTAGTATGTGGATGATGACAAAACCCAAACCATAATTCAGGCTGAACAAAATGCCTTCAGTCAGTGGCGCATAGTGCTGTTTAGCCGTGATGATTTTAATCATGGCCATGACTGCGATAATGATGCCCGCGCCCATGGCTGAGCGCATCAAACTGAAATACTCACTGCGCGATTCAGTGATGTAATGCTCACCAGTGCGGCTGGCGTTTTCAGTCACACGCAACGCCAATATCTCCATATTTTCGCGCCAGTGTTTGCGCACATCATTCTTGTGGCACTCCGCTGAAACCAGTTCTTTAAACAGGCTGATACAGGCGGCATCTGCATTGTCGCCAGCACGTAAACTGATGGTGATGCCCAATAAATCTTCAAGCCGCATGATCTGCTGTGACATGCGCTGCAACAAGAAAGTCAGGCGGATACTGGTACCAGTCACAGAGCTATTACGACGGATTTTGGCGATTACCTGACGGCATTGATCCAGCATGACCAGAATATGTTTGATGTCATGCGATTGTTCATTGGGGTCTGCCAAAAAGTCGCCTAGCTCAATGTTCTGTACGATAAAAGGCGAGGCGTGATCTTCTAGCTCGGGGTGATTCAATATCAGCTCGGGCTCGAGGCCAGAAGCTGATAGGCGATAAGAAAGCACTTGCAAGGCATCCAGCAAACGGCGCTGGCATTCATTTGCCACATCTTCTGTCGCTTGCTCAAAATGCAAGGCTTGCATGAGCTCCAGCCATACCGTGTCAGGCACGGCAATCACCCAATCCTCATCACGGCGATTGGGGAAAATCAGTGCGAATAGGTCTTTCAGGTAGAGCGGATTAACGGCGTCAGGCAGTAACTTGTGGCCGATACGTCTGAATATCTCAGTAAAAAATCCGCTGCTGGGGTGTATGCCAGAATCCACCAGCAAAGACACAGGCTTATGCTTACCGAGCAAATCCAGGATGGCTGTACGCAAAATGGTGGCGTAGCTTGGCTGCGTTTCGAGTACGTGGCAGAGCGCCTGTATGGCATGCGTGGCGTACAAGTGCTGCGCTTCGATATTTTGCTTAGCCGCTGGACGTATCTGTGCGACCAGTCTTGTCAGCAGCTTAGCAGGACTGTCTGGTGCTAAAGCATAATCGCTGAGTATTTGTTCCATCATGGATTGATATTAGCTTTGCTGTAATGATGAGTGGCTTTATTTAACCATGCTCAGCACATACGTGCCAATAAACCAGCAAACAACTAGAAAAATGAGATGCCTGGAATGGCTAAAAGGCCATACGGTAGCCTTTTAGCCGCTGAAAGGCTTACGGCCTGTTCAGCATGATGGTTGTTTTTGCTGGCGTGCCATTACGCACATAATTCACGTTGGCGGTTTGCCCAGCGTAGAGATGAGCTGACTTAGTCAATGCCTCTGGTTTATCAAGCACGACATCACCAATCTGGGTCAATATATCATCCGCCTTCAAACCAGCTTTAAAGGCAGGTGAACCAGCCACAACAGCCACAATCGTCAGGCCTTTAACATCGGCATCTTTAGTTGGGCCTGTCACGTGCACGCCTATCATAGGCGGTTGCAACCTTACCCAATAAGAAGCGAAATACGTGTATTGTGGTTTTACCTCTGGAGCAGGCTGGCTTGCTGCTTTATCAGAGTCTACAGGTTTACCTTCAGCCGCTTTTTTGGCCGCTATCTTGTCGCGTATCTGCTGCATATTGACAGTTAATTGCTTGGGGTCTGCACGTTCGGTATAGACCAAAACTGCGTCAGCCTTGATGTTTTTAGCATGTTCCTTAAGCGCATCTGGCGATACCTCTATGCCATCAAAACTTGAGTAGCCGATCATATCGAAACCACGCTCCAGCATGCGCTGATAGTCATCGTCCTTAGATTCGCCCGCATAAATCTTGGGGCCGTCGGGATCAGGCTTGAGCGCCACAGTGGGTCTATCACGACTCACGAATGTATCTGCGTAGGGGTTTCCAGTAGGTGTTCTAGATGTTGCATTTACCCCATTTGATTTTTCTGCGGTCACTGCGCCAGTTTGGCTACTCATGGGTTTGCTGCCATTGCTTGCACAACCAACAAGGCCGAGCAGCAAGATTAAAGCAAAGGTAAAACGTGTCATATGCCTCTCCTGTCATCATTTCCTACTGCACAAGCTTACCTTGAGTGCAGCGGGCTAATGGTATGATTAAATTATTTTTTGCAGTTTAATTTTTATAGTAATTCATTTTTCACGTACGAGTGATTGACAACCAAAATGACAAAAGAATTCATTAAAATCGGCCTGGTCTCTATCAGCGACCGCGCATTTAACGGCGAATACGAAGATAAGGGTATTCCCATGCTCAAGGCTTGGCTGGATAAAACGTTGACCACCGAATGGCACCATATTGCACGCATCATCCCCGATGAACAACCTGAAATCGAAACTAATTTAATTGATCTGGTTGATCATGAAAAATGTGACCTCATACTCACCACAGGCGGCACTGGCCCTGCTTTACGCGATGTGACGCCTGAAGCCACTTTGGCCGTGGCAGATAAAGAAATGCCGGGCTTCGGCGAGCAAATGCGGCAAATCAGCCTGCACTTTGTGCCCACCGCCATTCTTTCACGACAAGTGGCCGTCATTCGCAAACAAAGCCTGATTATCAACCTGCCAGGCCAACCTAAAGCCATCGCTGAAACACTGGAAGGCTTGAAGGACGAAGATGGCAAGATCATTGTCAATGGCATATTCGCTGCCGTTCCTTATTGCATAGACCTGATTGGCGGGCCTTACATTGAGACCAACGAGTCCATTGTTAAAAGCTTTAGGCCAAAATCCGCTATCCGCACCACTACACCAAACGCTTCATAATGGCTTCAGAATTCGACCTGATTCAACGCTACTTTACCCGCAATACGCCACAGGCCTTGCTGGGTGTGGGCGACGATGCAGCGCTCATCCAACCATCAGCAGGCATGGAACTGGCCATTTCCACTGACATATTAGTGGCTGGCACCCACTTTTTTGCGGATACCGACGCTTATAAACTGGGCTGGAAAACGCTAGCTGTTAATTTATCTGACATGGCTGCGATGGGCGCAAAACCGCGCTGGGCGACATTAGGGCTTGCACTGCCAGAAATCAATGAACCTTGGCTGGCTAAATTCTCTGAAGGCTTTTTTGCCTGTGCTGATACTTTTGGCGTTGACCTGATAGGCGGCGATACCACCCGTGGCCCGCTCACTTTAAGCGTGCAGATTATGGGCGAAGTGCCTGCAGGCAAAGCCATCAGGCGTGATGGCGCCAAAATTGGTGACGAAATCTGGGTCTCAGGGGAATTAGGTACAGCAGCATTCGCACTGGCCGCGCTGCAAAACAAAATAGCCTTGAGCGAAAGTGAAATGAGCATTTATCGTCTGGCATTAGAACAACCAGAACCTAAAGTGCATCTGGGTATCGCATTACGCGATATTGCGAACAGCATGATCGATATATCAGACGGCTTACTGGCAGACCTTGGCCACATTTTGCAGCGCTCAAAAGTCGCTGCACACATTCATCTTGGGCAGCTGCCAACCTGCGATTATGTGAGCCATCACTTGCATGAAAAACCAATACAAAAGCTGGTGTTGGCAGGGGGCGATGACTACGAGCTATGCTTTACTGTACCCCAATCTCAACATGCCAAGATTCTTGAAATCTGTCAGGAACTCACTTTACCTATCAGTTGTATCGGCAATATTATTGCTGCGACTGACAGCATTTTTTCTAGTACCGTCTATAACCAGCAACATCAAATCATCGACATAAAAGAGACTGGCTTTGACCACTTCGCCTAACCTGAAATTCTTATTCCAGCACCCTGCCCACTTTTTTGCTCTTGGCTTTGGTAGTGGGCTTAGCCCAAAAGCGCCGGGGACATTCGGCACTATCGTCGGTGTGCCGACGTTTATTTTATTGATGTCTGCGCCAGAATTTCTGCATTCCTCCATCATCGCCCTATTGTTTCTGCTTGGCATCCCCCTTTGCCATATCGCTGGTAAAAACCTTGGTGTATCCGACCACGGCAGTATTGTCTGGGATGAAATTGTCGCCTTCATGTTGGTGCTTGAGTTCAGCCCATTTTCATGGGTTTGGTGGCTAGCCGCTTTCCTGCTATTTCGCTTGTTTGATATATGGAAACCATTCCCCATTCGCCTGTGCGACCAGAAACTCAAAGGTGGGTTTGGCGTGATGTTTGATGACTTGCTGGCAGCGATTTACGCCATCATTAGCTTGAAAGCACTGCTATGGCTGACGATGCATTATTAAGTCTAGCAAGCCAGCTTGGCGAATTGCTCAAAGCAGAACAACGTATGCTGGCATTTGCAGAATCATGCACGGGCGGCCTATGCAGCAGCCTGATCACAGAGATCGCAGGTAGTTCAGCATGGTTCGATAGCGGCTACGTGACGTATAGCAACCAAGCAAAGGTTGAGGTATTGGGCGTATCGACAACAACATTAAAAACTCATGGCGCAGTCAGCGAACAAACTGCGATTGAAATGGCATTAGGCTCTCTGAGAAATGGACGCGTGAATATTGCAGCATCGATCACTGGCATTGCAGGCCCCACAGGCGGGTCGCCAGATAAACCAGTAGGCACAGTATGCTTTGCTTGGGTGGGTCTGGGTTTAACAACCGTCAGCAAAACAGAATATTTCAGCGGTAACCGTCAGCAAATCCGTGAACAATCTGCCAACACCGCCTTGCAAGGCTTGATTAGCTTGCTGCAGCAAAAATAAAGGCTCAATCAACCGATTGAGCCTTTATTTTGTTTACCTCTATATTTTTATTGTTTTATATAACGATTAACGCCATCCACGGTCATGCCCACCACGCCATTCGCCACGGCCCCAATCATCCCGGTCATGGTGCCAGTTACGGCCGCCGTCATATCTAAAATAAGCACCAGGCTGCGCACGATAATAAACTGGTGGTGCACTGTAATACACAGCAGGTGGTGGCGCATAAACCACTGGCGGCGCGCTGTAATAGCGTACTGGCGGTGCCGCATAATAAGGGGGCGCAGCATAATAAGCTGGCGCGCCAAAGTTCAAGCCTATGCTGAATGAATCATGGGCATATGCGCTAGACATACCAGCAACACCCACTGCAGCTACCACTAACATCGAACGTATTATTTTCATGATTATCTCCTATCGGTAATAAATCCCCGTATATCCAATAACGCGTGGTGCAATCAAACGGATACATTTTTAAGATAATTTTCGTAACACTATGTATCAAGTTTAAAGCTCATATATTAAGACGGAGCAATCCCCTATTCAGTTCAATATTGCTGTTATCCAACATGATGCAAACTACTAGCATTAAGTGCAGTTCTCGCTTACGTTAAGTACTGATTTATGAAATAATTACAGGCTTTATGGCGTATTTAATCAAAGGCAAATAATGGACGACAATAAAAGCAAAGCACTGGCGGCCGCACTGTCGCAAATTGAAAAGCAATTCGGCAAAGGTTCCATCATGCGCATGGGCGATACCGACATTGCAGGCGATGTTCAAGCGGTTTCCACAGGCTCGCTGGGTCTTGATATTGCCCTTGGTATCGGTGGCTTGCCACGTGGTCGTGTAATTGAAATCTACGGCCCTGAATCTTCAGGCAAAACCACGCTGACTTTATCCGTCATCGCTCAAATGCAAAAACTGGGGGGCACTGCGGCGTTTATTGATGCTGAACACGCGCTAGACCCACAATACGCGCAAAAGCTAGGCGTTAATGTATCTGAGTTACTCATTTCACAACCAGACACGGGCGAACAAGCATTGGAAATCGCCGACTCACTCGTTCGCTCAGGCGCTGTAGATATCGTCGTCATCGACTCAGTTGCCGCCTTGGTCCCAAAAGCCGAAATCGAAGGCGAAATGGGCGATTCACACATGGGCTTGCAAGCCCGTTTGATGTCACAAGCACTGCGAAAGCTGACAGGTAACATCAAGCGCACAAATACCATGGTCATCTTCATCAACCAGATCCGCATGAAGATTGGCGTGATGTTTGGTAATCCAGAAACTACTACTGGCGGTAACGCGCTGAAGTTTTACGCTTCTGTGCGCTTGGATATTCGCCGCACGGGCGCCTTGAAAAGAGGTGATGAAGTCATCGGCTCTGAAACACGCGTCAAGATCGTTAAGAACAAAGTAGCACCACCATTCAAACAGGCTGAATTCGATATTCTGTATGGCGAAGGCATCTCTCGCGAAGGCGAAATCATTGAAATGGGTGCTAACCTCAAACTGGTTGAAAAAGCTGGTGCTTGGTATAGCTACAAAGGCGAGAAAATCGGGCAAGGCAAAGACAATGCCCGTGAATACTTGCGTGAGCATCCAGAAATCGCTAACGAGATCGACGCAAAAATCCGCGCTAACGCCAAAGGCAATTTAGACGCCATCATAAAGACCACTGGCCCGGATGACGACGCCGACTAAGAAATCACGCCGCACCAAGCCCAGCCTACGAGAAAAAGCCATGGGCTACTTGGCGATGCGGGAATATTCATACAAAGAGTTGAAACAGAAGTTGCGGGCCTATGTGCCCGTAACTGAAGAAGATGTAGAGCCAGACCTAGAAGCACATTACGAAGCAGTGAATGTGCTACTGGATGACTTTAAAACGCGTGGCTGGTTGTCTGAAGAGCGCTACACCGAGCAGATCGTCCATGCTCGGCAACGCAAATTCGGCAGTATGAGAATCGCAAACGAGTTACGCGAACACGGCATAGGTGAAGAGTTGGTAGATAAAGCCATGGCCGAAGTCAAAGGTAATGACTTGGCTAATGCGTTGACCATCTACCGCAAGAAATACGATGCACCGCCCAGTAGCCGTGAAGAATGGGCAAAACAGGCCAGATTTCTACAAAGCCGTGGATTCAGCTTTGACATCATTAAAAAAGTCGTGATTTACAAAGCAAGTAAGCAAGATATTGAACACCAGGACATTGAAGACAGCGAATGAACAACAAACCAAGCAGTAAAGCCATCCGCCAGACTTTCCTGGATTTCTTCGCCTCCAAAGGCCACCAGATTGTTGCTTCCAGTTCGCTGGTGCCGCATGGCGACCCTACCCTGCTCTTCACCAATGCTGGCATGAACCAGTTCAAGGACGTATTCCTCGGCTTTGATAAGCGCCCATACACCCGCGCCACTACTAGCCAGAAATGCGTACGCGCTGGCGGCAAGCATAACGACCTGGAAAACGTAGGCTATACCGCCCGTCATCACACGTTCTTTGAAATGTTGGGTAATTTCAGCTTTGGAGATTACTTTAAGCGCGACGCCATCAGCTTTGCCTGGGAACTGCTGACCGAAGTCTACAAACTGCCAAAAGAAAAACTGCTGGTCACTGTCTACGCTGAAGATGATGAAGCCTATGACATCTGGACTAAAGAGATGGGCGTACCTGCAGATAAAGTTATCCGCATCGGCGACAACAAAGGCACACGTTACGCCTCAGACAATTTCTGGATGATGGGCGACACTGGCCCCTGCGGCCCCTGTACCGAGATTTTCTATGATCATGGCGACCATATCTGGGGCGGCCCTCC
>DATHWP010000077.1:0-30593 GCA_035460505.1 Methyloradius sp.
AGTGCGAATTTCACCATGGGGTGAGAGGATAGCGCGCGGTAGATATTATCCAGTTGCGGTTTAGACGTGACATAGACCGTGCAGGTCAGGCTGGTATATTTGCCATTGGCGCTCGCACGCGTTTCTATACCGTTGGCATCAAATTCCGGATGATGCTCCTGGATAAGGGTGATGATGGTGTTATGGAAATCCTCATGCGTTTCGCCCATGACTTTAATCGGGAAGTCAGTCGGGAATTCGATGAGGGTTTCTTGCCCTTCAGGGATATTCAAATCAGCCATTTTATTTAGACCTCGTGATTCAACTAAATCTTATTCAAACCAGAGTTTGATGCTATCGAACATACGGCCAAAAATGCCAGCGACCGCAACTTCTTTAGCTGCAACCAATTTAGCCTCAGCGATTTTTTTGTCATTCAATAAGAATTGAATAGTACCCACTTCTTGCCCAGCAGCAATCGGCGCCAATAAAGGTTGCTTGCTTGTGACTTGGGCTTTCACTTGACTGTACTCACCTTTAGGCAAGGTAATGTAAAGGTCTGCAGGTACTGTGGCGCCGACGGTGCGTTCAGCGCCTTTCCATACTTTCAGCGTGTTGATGGCTTGGCCGCGTTTATATACAAGCGTTGATTCGTAGAATTGGAATCCGTAATTCAGCAGCTTCTGGCTCTCGGTGGCACGAGCGCTATCTGTCGGCGCGCCTAGCACCACTGAAATCAGGCGGGTATCACCCCGTTTTGCTGAGGAAATCAGGCAGTAACCAGCGCTCTCGGTGTGACCAGTTTTCATGCCATCTACAAATGGGTCCAGCCAAAGCAGGCGGTTACGATTTGGCTGGGTGATGTTGTTGTAAGTGTATTCCTTGGTGGAATAAAACTTTTTGTACTCGGCAGGGAAGTCTTGAATCAACGCAGCTGCCAGCAATGATAGGTCGTAGGCAGTCGTGTAATGCTGCGGATTAGGCAAGCCAGTGGCATTCATATAGTGCGTATTTTTCATACCAAGGCGCGCGGCCTCTTTATTCATGAGATCGGCAAATGCATCTTCAGTCACGGCAATACCCTCAGCCAAGGCGATGGAAGCATCGTTGCCAGACTGGATGATCATGCCATGCATGAGCTCATCGACTGTCACTGGTTTATTAGGCTCAACGAACATCTTGGAGCCTTCTACTTTCCAGGCTTTTACGCTGACAGGTAGCGTTTGCGTTAATTGCAGATGTCCATTTTTCACCGCCTTGAATGATAGATAAGCTGTCATTAATTTTGTCAGTGAGGCTGGTTCTACACGGTCGCTGCCTTGTTGTTCGGCAATGATGTTGCCGCTATTAAAATCGCGCAGGATATACGATTTAACGGTGAGTACTGGCGGTGGAGGAATATCAGCAGCAACGGCCTCAGCGGCAACAGTGAATGACAAGGCGAGAGCAAGAACTTTAATGAGATAAGACATGATTTCCAATACTGAAATACGAAATTAATGAGCAGCGGTGAGTGTTAACGGGTGATTATCTTCGAATCACAATCGCGTTAGAGCCAAGCACCTTTTTAATGTCTGATGCGGCGTTTTCTGCATCTTGGCGACTGGTATAAGGCCCAAGTAACACGCGATAAGTGCCATTATTATACCAGCTATGAATAGACACATTCTCGGCCAGTTTGTTCTGCGCCAGTTTGCTTTTGAGGCCTTCAGCATTGCTTTCAATTTTGAATGCGCCCACTTGCACATAGTCACCAGGACTGGCGATTTCGGTAATAGTGGTGGGGTCGGCCGCTACAGGGGTTTGCGACAATTCAGTATTTGCAGGTACTGCGGCAGGTTCTGTAGGTGCGGGTGTTGAAGGTACTGGTGCTGGGATTTCTACTGGTTTAACAGGTGCTGGTGCAACGGTTGCGGCCTCGGCTTTGTATATATATTGGTTCGGATATTTGCTTGCGTCAATCGCTTCCACTTCAACTAAACCGCTGCCTTTACCAACCAGCCTGAGCTTGTAGGCTGCTGCATAAGACAGGTCTATGAGTCTATCGCTATGGAAAGGCCCACGATCGTTAATCCGCACAATCACGGATTTACCATTTTCAGGGTTGGTCACTCGTACGTAACTGGGCAGAGGCAAAATGGTATGTGCGCCCGTCATGCCATACATATCGTAAATTTCGCCGCTTGAAGTTTTCTGCCCGTGATAACGCCTGCCATACCATGAGGCGATGCCTTTTGCTTTGTAAGGAACATAAGCGGTATAAGGCGTGTAGCGTGTACCCAGCGCAACATAGGGGCGATTGGCACGCGGTAATGGTGTTTCTAGCCGTGGGATTGCGTCTGGAATGCTGTCTATATCGGCAGGTGGGTTATCGCCAGGGCCGTCATCCAGATAATAGCCACCGCCTTTTTTGTTCGGGGTTGCAGCGACTGCAGGTTTATTTGTGCTACTTGCAGTCGGCGTTGTTGTATTAGGTTTAACCGCAGTAGCGCCGCCGCAGGCGGTTAATATCAAAGTGCATAATGTAATCAGAGCAATTCGTGTATAGGTCATCAAGAAGCCACCAGTGTTTTGTGCGTATGAATACTCATGAGGATACCAAATCCCAGCATCAGCATGACTAGCGATGTGCCACCATAACTGATCAGCGGCAAAGGCACGCCGACTACGGGCAATATACCGCTCACCATGCCGATATTGACGAAAATGTAAGTGAAAAAAGTCAATGTAATACTACCAGCCAATAACCTGCTAAATGTGCTTTGCGCATGTAAGGCAATGTAAAGTCCACGGCCAATGATCAGGCTAAAAAGTAACAGTAGCAACAAATTACCTAAAAGGCCAAACTCTTCACCAAACACGGCAAAGATAAAGTCAGTCGTGCGCTCAGGCAGAAAATCGAGCTGGCTTTGCGTACCGTGCAACCAACCCTTGCCTGCAATGCCGCCAGAACCCAGCGCAATGGTGGCCTGTATGGTGTGATAGCCAGAGCCCAGTGGATCTTGATAAGGGTCGAACAATATTTCAATGCGCTTTTTCTGGTAATCATGCATCAATGACCACAATATTGGTGTGCTGGCGCCGCCCAAAACAACAGCACCTAGTATCAGTCGCCAGTTAAGACCTGCCAGAAACAGCACATAAAAGCCTGATGCTGCAATCAATAGGGAAGTGCCGAGATCAGGCTGTTTCATAATGAATAAGACTGGAATCGCAAGCAGTACCGCGCCAATGGCATGGTCCGTAAGTCGTGGTGTTGCTTCACGTCTAGAGAAATACCACGCGAGCAATAATGGCACGGCAATCCGCATCAATTCTGAAGGTTGGATGCGCATGAACCCTAAATGCAACCATCTTCTTGCGCCATGGCTCACTTCGCCAAACAGGGCGACGCCAATCAGCATCAACATCCCAATTGCATAAAGCGGTAGCGCCACACGTTCCAGCTGTTGAGGCGGGATATTGCTGGCTAGCCATAAGGCACCGAAGGCGGCCGCAATATTGAATAACTGCGCGATGATGCGATCCATGCTCTGTGCTGAGGCGCTGTAGAGGACAAACAGTCCAACCAACAAGGTAAAGAACAGGCAACCCATCAGAAATGAGTCGATATGGCGCGTGAGGTATTTTGATAGTTGCCTAATCATGGATATCCTCTGTTGGGGCAGCGGCATCCGCTGGTTTCACTTCTTCAACCACTGGTGCTTTTTCTGGTACTTTGCCCAGCAAATAGTAATCCATGGCACGGCGCGCTATCGGTGCAGCGACTGATCCACCATGGCCACCATTTTCTACGATGACGGCAATCGCGATGGTTGGATCATCTGCTGGCGCATAGGCAATAAACAGGGCGTGATCCCGGTGCCGTTCAGAGATGGCACTGGCGTTGTACTTCTCATTTTGTTTGATGCCAACTACCTGGGCTGACCCAGTTTTGGCGGCAATTGAATAAGGGCTGTTAGCGCCAGCACTGGCAGCAGTGCCTCCTGGCAACATGACCCCTACCATGCCTGCGCGCACAATATCGATGTTCTTTTGCTGCAGCTCTATTTTATCGACATCCACGATTGGTTGCGGGTGGCTGATACCTGTAAGGTTATCCTGGATGCTGGAAACCAGCCGTGGCTGGATAGCCGTGCCATTGTTGGCCAGTGCTACTGTGGCCTGCGCTAATTGAAGCGGTGTGACCAGTGTGTAGCCTTGGCCTATGCCCACAATGATGGTTTCGCCCGGGTACCATCGTTGCTTCCAGCGCCTATATTTCCATTCTGGTGTAGGCAGCAGGCCGCTTATCTCGCCATCAATATCAATTCCTGTCTTTTTACCAAAACCGAAGTGGCGCACAAACGAAGTAAGGCGATCTATGCCCAGATCCAGCGCCAGCCCATAGAAAAACGTATCGCAAGATACAGTGATGGCGCGCTGGATATCAACCATGCCATGGCCGGTTGGCTTCCAGTCGCGATAGCGGTGAGGGCTGCCAGGCAAAATGTAAAAGCCAGGATCGCTGATACTGAAAGGTGGCTCACGTTTCCCATTTTCCAGGCCAGCCATCGCTACAAATGGTTTAAAGGTAGAGCCTGGCGGATAAAGGCCGCGCAGGGGACGGTTGATCAATGGCTTGTCCAGTGAGTCGTTCAGCTCTTTCCAGCTATCAGCATCAATGCCATCAACAAACAGGTTGGGGTCAAAAGTGGGCATGCTGACGTAGGCCAGTACTTCCCCGTTTTTGGGGTTAATGGCGACTAGCGCCCCACGGTGGTCGCCAAAAGCCTCTTCCACAATCGATTGTAGCTTGCTATCCACCGCCAGCACCAGATTATTGCCCGGAATAGGCGCAGTGCTCGACAGTACGCGTACTGCATGGCCATCGGCATCAATTTCCACTTGTTGAAAACCCGTAGTGCCGTGTAGGCTTTTTTCGTAGGACTGCTCAATCCCGCTTTTCCCGATGTGGTCAGAGCCTTTATAGTTGGATAAGTCACCAGAATTACCCAAGGACTCCAAGTCTTTATCATTCATGCGGCCTATGTAGCCTAGGAAATGCGAGCCAAGTTTGCCTTGGGGATAATGGCGAAACAGGCGTGATTTGATTTCTACGCCAGGGAAGCGATAGCGGTTAACGGCAAATTTAGCTGCTTCAACCTCATTCAAGTGGGTTCGGATTGGCACGCTTTCAAAGTTGTGGCTTTGCTGGCGCAGTTTTTTAAATTGCTTACGATCCGCGGTGCTTACTTCCACAAAGCGGCTGATATCGTTGATGGTTGCCTCGACATCCTTGATCTTGGAGGGTGTGATTTCGAGTGTATAAACGAAAAAATTGTTCGCCAGAATGACGCCGTTGCGATCCAATATCAAGCCGCGATTAGGCACGATAGGCACCAGCGAGATACGGTTATTTTCGGCGAGTGTCTGGTAATAGTCGTAGCGGTTGAATTGCAGGTAAAAGAAGCGGCTGGCCAGTATGCCGAAGCAGATGACTACCACCGCCATTGCCACGATCAGCCGTAGGCGAAAGTGGTAATGCTCGAGTTGGTAGTTTTTAATTTCTGAACGTGATCTCATGCGATGCGCTAGCTAAGTCCGGCCTGATTAAGTTTGCGCTCGGTGTAAACTGGCTGTATATGAAGATGAACCAGCATCAGGTTTTTTTCGCATGGGTTTCAATGCTGATGCTGGAAAATATCACAAACTGCCACAGGATAATTCCGCTAATACACGGGATGAAATAGCTCAACCCCGGGTTTTCACCGCCTGCAAACAGCTTAAGTATGGCTAAAGTCCCTTGGTTGAGTACTAGTAATATGAATACATAGGCTGATTGCTGCCAGACATTGAATAGCACCAGGCGACGCTGGTAGGTCACAGCAAAAAACGCGGTGACTGCATAGGCGAGCGCGTTCTGGCCAAACAGACTGCCACTGGCTAAATCAATCAATACTCCCGCGAACCATGCAGTGCCGATGTTGGTGAATTGCGGAGCACGTAATATCCAGTAGAGCAGTGCCAGTAACACGAAGTCTGGCCGCGCGACCAAAGCCGCACCGCTCCATGGCAACAGGTAGCAGAGAAAAGCGGCTAGCAAAGTCAGGTAAATTGTTTTTAGCCGTATGATTCTCATGGTTTTTTGCTGGCTGCTGGAGTGCTATCTGTTTGCGACGCAGCTTCAGACTTTTCCGCTTTATCTGCAGCGTTAGTTGCGGGCTGTTTGACCAATGGTTTTCTCACTTCATCAACCTTAGGCAGTGCCAGCAACAACAATTGTCGATGATTTTTGATGCCAGCGACAGGTACGCCTACGATGTCTGCGAAAGGTGAGTTGGGGTTACGTTCCACCTTGGTGATTTCAGCCACGGCTAATCCAGTGGGATATACGCCATCAATGCCTGATGTTACTAACTTGTCGCCTTTGCGTATGTCCACATTGGCTGGCAGGTATGGCAAGTCAACGGTAGTATCACGGCCATGCCCAAAGGCAATTGCACGCAGGCCATTACGTTCAATCTGCACGGGAATCGCTAGTTCTTTATCTGTAATTAGAGTGACTTCGCTGCTAAATGGGTAAACGCGCGTCACTTGGCCAATCACCCCTGCACCATCAATCACAGCCTGACCTTCTACAATCCCTTCCTGCGAGCCAAGATCAACCACCACTTTATGCGTAAACGGATCGCGCCCCATATGCAGGATTTCGCCCAGCTTGGCTGCTTGTTTAGAGTTTTGTGCCGCACCTAGCAGGCTACGTAAATGTCCATTTTCCGCTTCCAGTGAATTAAGGCGTTGTAGTTGCACGCTGTCTAACAGAGCCTGTTTGGTTAGCTGCTGATTTTGCTTGAGTAAATGGTCGTGCGTTACAAAATACTCATCAGTATTTTGTAATAATTTGCTAGGCAAGTTGGCCAGTGATTGCAAGGGTTGGAATAGGGCAACAAAGCCAAGACGAATTTCAGTGAGGTAATGCAGGCGTGAATCAGTGGCCATCAACGATAGTGATAAAGCGGCAAAGAACACCAGCCGCGCGAACGCACTGGGGCCGCGTACAAAGAAAGCTGGACTATGTTGATAATCGATCCCACGCGCCATATTCAGTGCGGCCTTATTTTTTAACTTTTTTGGTGAAAACTTAACAAACAATGATTGCTGTCATCATACAAAAACAGGCCGTTTTAAAGGCCTGTTTTTGTATGTGTATTAATTACAGTGACAGCTTGTATATTTATTCTGTAGCAAATACGGTACCTAATTTATCCATTTCTTCTAGCGCACGGCCACAGCCTCGCGCCACACAAGTTAACGGATTTTCAGCCACAATCACTGGCAGGCCAGTTTCTTCTAGTAGCAATCGATCAAGGTCACGCAACAGCGCACCACCGCCAGTAAGCACCATGCCTTTTTCTGCAATATCGGCACCTAGTTCGGGAGGGGTTTGTTCCAGCGCTGATTTAACGGCGCCAACAATGGAATTTAAAGGCTCGGTCAATGCTTCAAGAATCTCATTACTGGAGATCGTGAATTTACGTGGCAAACCTTCTGCCAGATTGCGACCAGTCACTTCCATCTCCAGCACTTCAGAGCCTGGGAATGCCGATCCAATCTTCTTTTTGATCAGTTCAGCTGTTGGCTCGGAGATTTGCATGCCGTAGTTGCGGCGAATGTAATCAATGATGGCTTGGTCGAATTTGTCGCCACCGACGCGTTCAGATCTTGCGTAAACAATACCGCCTAATGAAATCACGCCGACTTCTGTAGTGCCGCCGCCAATATCAACCACCATAGAACCTGTGGCTTCAGCCACGGGCATGTCAGCGCCAATGGCTGCGGCCATTGGCTCTTCAATTAAAAATACCTGTTTCGCGCCTGCGCGCTCTGCGGATTCTTTAATCGCACGTCGCTCAACTTGCGTAGAGCCAACGGGTACGCAAATGATGATACGTGGGCTAGGTGAAAACCAGCGAGATTCGTGTACTTTGCGGATGAAATGCTTAAGCATTTGCTCAGTAATCGTAAAGTCTGCAATCACGCCATCTTTCATTGGGCGAATTGCCATAATGTTGGCTGGAGCACGCCCCAGCATGCCTTTAGCTTCGGCGCCTACAGCGAGCAGGGTTTTTTTGCCTGTAGGGCCACCCTCAAGGCGAATGGCGACTACGGATGGCTCATCAAGAACGATACCTCGGCCACGTGCATAAATCAGGGTGTTTGCTGTGCCAAGGTCGATGGCGAGATCGTTGGAGAAATAACTATTAATCATACCGAACATTGTTTTGTATCCTAGTGTCGCTTGTATAGTGTGTAACTTTAATTAAATTTAAATTTTTGTGCGGTGTGGTGCGATGTCAAGATTGGCCTTGACTGAAGATGTGCATAAATCAAGTTATAATACCTGATATTGCTTTAAATTTTAAGATTTGGATGAGATAAATGTCACTCAGCACCACAGACATCAAGCGCATAGCGCACCTTGCACGTATCGAAGTGAACGATGCAGAAGCAGAAGCTACCTTAGTAAAACTCACTGGCATTCTCGGCTTGATCGAACAGATGCAGGCTGTTGATACTACTGGCGTTAGCCCAATGTCACATTCACAAGATGTAAGCCAGCGTTTACGTGAAGATGTAGTCACGGAAATTGACCAGCGTGACCTGTTCCAAAAGAATGCACCACCATTGGGTAATGGCTCTGCTGAGCCTGCCGTTGAAAAAGGCCTCTACCTCGTTCCCAAAGTCATTGAATAAATTGCACAAATAAACTACAGAACAGCCTTAGATAATGATTAATAAAAGCTTAAAACAGCTCAGCACTATGCTGGCTGAGAAACAGATTTCGAGTGTTGAACTGACCGAGGCTTTTTTAAGCCGAATCGACCAGCATAATCCAGAAATCAACGCCTATATTTCGCTGGACCGCGATAAAACCCTTGCGCAGGCAAAGCAGGCTGATGTCATGCTTGCCAGTAATACAGCCTCAGCCTTAACGGGTATCCCCATCGCGCAAAAAGATATTTTTGTCGCTAAGGGTTGGAAAACCACTTGTGGTTCCAAAATGTTGGAAAACTTCATCGGCCCTTATGATGCAGGCGTAATTGAGCGCTTTGATGCGATTGGAGCGGTGAATCTGGGTAAGACCAATATGGATGAGTTTGCCATGGGTTCTTCCAATGAAACTTCGTATTTTGGCAAGGTGCAAAACCCGTGGGATAGATCACGCGTGCCGGGTGGCAGTTCTGGTGGTAGTGCTGCAGCAGTAGCCGCAAGGCTCTGTGCCGCAGCAACCGGTACTGATACTGGCGGTTCTATTCGCCAGCCAGCTTCACTCTGTGGGTTATCTGGTCTGAAACCAACCTATGGTTTGGTCTCACGTTACGGCATGATTGCCTTTGCCTCATCGCTGGATCAAGCAGGCCCGATGGCGAAGTCTTGCGAAGACATGGCGTTGATGATGAACGTGATGACAGGCTTTGACGAGCGTGACTCCACCAGCCTTAATCGTGAGAAAGAAGATTACACGCGAGGCTTTGCTCAATTAAGCCAAGATAAAATAAGCACAGATAAGCCGCTTGCTGGCCTGCGCGTTGGCTTACCTAAAGAATACTTTGCTGAAGGCTTGGGCGCAGATGTTGCGAAAGTTATCGAGACTGCAATTGCTGAATACAGCAAACTTGGTGCTGAAATCGTGGATGTCAGCTTGCCGAACACCATGCTTTCCATCCCTGTTTACTACGTGCTGGCACCTGCCGAAGCATCCAGTAACCTCTCCCGTTTTGATGGTGTTCGCTATGGCCATCGTGCTGGGGAATACACCGACTTGATGGATATGTACTGTAAAAGCCGTGCCGAAGGTTTCGGTGCCGAAGTTAAACGCCGTATCTTGATTGGCACCTATGTATTGAGTGCGGGTTATTTTGATGCTTATTACCTCAAGGCGCAGAAAATCCGCCGCCTGATTGCGCAAGATTTTGCCGAAGCATTTAAAAAGTGCGACATCATTCTTGGCCCAACTGCCCCATCCACCGCATTTAAAGCGGGGGAGAAAGCGGATGACCCTGTCGCCATGTATCTCCAGGATATTTACACGATTGCAGTCAATCTTGCTGGTTTGCCAGGTATGAGCATCCCAGCTGGTTTTGTTGAGCAGGACGGAAAATCATTACCAGTAGGTTTACAGATTATCGGCAATTATTTTGATGAAGCACGCATGCTTCAAGCGGGCCATGCATACCAGCAGTTCACTGATTGGCACACTCGCGCACCAGAAGGGATTTTGTAATGGAATGGGAAGTCGTCATCGGGCTGGAAACACATACCCAGCTCAAAACAAAATCCAAGATTTTTTCAGGCAGTAGCATCGCCTTTGGCGCAGAGCCTAATACGCAGGCCAGTGCCGTGGATATCGCTTTGCCGGGCGTATTGCCCGTGCTCAATAAAGAAGCGGTTAAGTGTGCGATTAAATTCGGTTTGGCGGTGAATGCTGAAATCGCCCCGCGTTCTGTATTTAATCGTAAGAATTACTTCTACCCTGATTTGCCTAAAGGTTACCAGATCAGCCAGTTTGAATTACCCGTTGTGGGCAAAGGCTCGCTCACCATTCAGGTTGGTGACACTGAGAAAACTATTCGCATTACCCGCGCGCATTTGGAAGAGGATGCCGGTAAATCGCTGCATGGCGACTTTGAAGGCATGACGGGTATTGACCTGAATCGTGCGGGTACGCCTTTGCTTGAGATCGTCACCGAACCTGATATGCGCTCTGCGGCTGAAGCCGTAGCTTATGCCAAGAAGCTGCATGAGTTGGTGCAGTGGATAGATATTTGTGATGGCAATATGCAGGAAGGCAGTTTCCGCTGCGACGTGAACGTTTCCGTGCGTAAAAAAGGCTCTGAAAAACTTGGTACACGCCGCGAGATCAAGAACCTCAACTCATTCAAGTTCATGCAGCAAGCGATTGAATACGAAACCCAATGGCAAATTGATACGCTAGAAGACGGTGGGGCTATTCAGCAGGCTACCGTATTATTTAATCCAAATACTGGCGAGACGCGTGCTATGCGTTCTAAAGAAGAAGCAAACGATTATCGCTATTTCCCTGATCCTGATTTGTTGCCATTGGCTATTAGCGCATCTGATATTAATATCGTCAAATTGGAAATGCCAGAGTTACCATTAGAGATGAAGGCGCGTTTTGAAGGGGAGTATGGATTGAGTCCTTACGATGCCAGCAAAATAACTAGCTCTCGATCGATGGCGCAATATTTTATTGAAACCTTAGAAGAGTTTGGCGGCGAATCGAAACTTGTAGCGAACTGGGTGATGGGGAATGTTGCTGCCAATCTAAACGATCAGGATATGGAAATTACTGATTCTCCTGTCTCAGCTATTCAATTGGCAGGTCTTTTAAAGCGTATTGCGGATAACACGATTTCTTCGAAGATTGCTAAAGAAGTGTTTGAAGATATGTGGGATGGGGAAGGTGCTGCAGATACCATAATTGATAAAAAAGGGCTCAAACAAGTAACAGACAGCAGTGCCATCGAAGCAATCATTGATGAAGTGCTTGCAGCGAATGCCGTAATGGTAGAAGAGTTCAAATCAGGTAAAGAAAAGGCCTTCAATGCATTAGTTGGGCAAGCAATGAAAGCCTCGAAAGGCAAGGCTAATCCAGCGCAGGTGAATGAGATATTGAAGAAGAAATTAACTAGCTGAATGGCTAGTTAGGCCTGCAAAAGCCGCTACCCAATTATTGTTGGGTAGCGGCTTTTAAATTAATAAAGCGCTGTTTGTCGTTATCAAAACGTTGGCGCACAGCGTCCATATTGTCTTGGTGTGACTTCATCTGCAGGTCAATTCTGGTGAGTTCTGCCTGATTGTCTTGCAGGTTGTCAGACAGGAATTGAGGTATTGGTTTTTTGCGGGTATTGAATCCATCTACCAGCTTTTGATTATCTACTAGCTTTTTACCGACGGTTTCGCGCCTTTGTTTTAAGCCATCAATCGCAATGACATCCATTTCCAGGTTGCGATCACGCGCCAAATCAATTTCTTGCTCAGTAGTATAAGAGGCCAGTAATGCGCGGTCACGTCGCGTTTGATCTTGATTGGCTATCTCAAGCACAGTTTGCTCTTTAGGCTTGATATGGTTTTTCCTGATGGTGATGCCTTGAGAGTTAATCTCACTGTTATCACGATCAGCATATTGCGATGGTATCGAGTCACCGTAATGTGTGACGCCTTTATCATCTACCCATTTCAGTATTTTCTTACCGTCGGCTGCAAGTGAAGCGCCTATATTTGAGGCCATCAGCACGCTTGCGATCAAGATCGCAACGGTGTTTCTGATATGGCGCGATGGTAAAACCTGCATAGTTTCCCGATACTGAATGTCTTGCTGTTAGGCAATTTTATATTAGATTAGGGAATGATTCTGCACCATATCTGCTTGATTTTGCAAACGACCTACTGCGGCAATAGGGCTCTTGACAAGAAATGTCATTGTAAGACAGGTTCTGTCAGAGCTAGGTGAACGATATTACCTTACGCCATTCTTCAAGCTTTTTCATTCTACTGATTGAAGCATTAGCTGGACTGGTAGATGGCAGCTTGATTAGCTGTAAATATTCAAGATGATTGTTGGCGGGCAATACATATTTTCTGAAGCTCAATTCAGCTTTTGTGCCATTGAAGAATATATGCCGGATGGCTGGATAGCGCAGAAAGAAATCGTTGAAGTCATTAGGCTTGATGCTATGTTCAAGAATGTCGCTGTCCAAGCTGCTATGTCGTTCGCATTCCTGCATTACATCCCAAAGCGCTATTCCATTATTTTGCAGTAACGCCAGTTTTTGCTCATAAGCCAGAGTGGGATCTATACCAAGAATCTCGTTCATAAACGGCCAGAACAGGTTTTGCGCATGACCATAATATTGTTGTTTAGCCAGCGATACTTTGCCCGGCATTGAACCTAAAATCAGAACTTTGGCTTCAGTGTTAGCCACATAACCAAAGCTGTTGACGATGGCCATTACTTACTTAAATTAATTAAACCTGCACGCCGTATTCTGCACGGTAGGCCTGAATCGCTGGCTTGAACCCAGCTAACTCTGTTGCACCTTCCAGATATTGAATCAGGTCTGCTAATCCAGCGATGCTGATGACTGGCAGGTTGTTCTTTTCCTGCACTTCTTGCACGGCTGAAAGTGAGCTTAAACCTCGCTCTTGCCTGTCCAGCGCAATCGCTACGCCACAAGGAACTGCCCCCGCTTTTTGTATGATTTCAACTGATTCGCGAATGGAAGTGCCCGCAGAAATCACGTCATCCACAATCAGCACGCGGCCTTGCAGTGGCGCACCGACAATGGTGCCGCCTTCGCCGTGGTCTTTGGCTTCTTTGCGGTTGAATGCGAATGGAATGTTGTGACCTTGCCTGGCTAACGCAATCACAATGCTGGCTGCCAGTGTGATGCCTTTATAAGCGGGGCCAAACAGCATGTCGAACTGAATGCCTGATTTGATCAAGGCTGCTGCGTAGAACTCGCCTAACTTCATCAGGCTTTCGCCATCATTGAATAATCCAGCGTTGAAGAAATAAGGGCTTAATCTGCCTGCCTTGGTTTTAAATTCACCAAAACGCAGTACTTGTTTATTAATCGCAAAACGGATGAATTCTTGCGTAAAATCGGTGTTTGCATCAGGGTTTGAATGAGGGCTTAATTCGGACATGTTTAGTTAACCAAGTTAAATCAGGGGAAGGTTTCAATTGTTACGTATTATATCTGCGAATCTCAACGGCATACGCTCTGCCGCGAACAAAGGCTTTTACCCGTGGCTGCAAAAGCAGAATGCCGACATCATCTGCATGCAGGAACTCAAGGCGCAAGCGCTAGACATGACCCCTGAAATGATGATGCCAGAGGGTTACCATGGCCATTTTCACTATGCCGAGAAGAAAGGCTATAGCGGAGTCGGCATATACAGCAAGGCCAAAGCTGACAAGGTAATTATTGGTTTGGGGCTGGCAGATATAGATGCAGAAGGGCGCTATATAGAAGCCCAATTTGGCAATCTTAGTGTGATTTCACTCTATTTGCCATCAGGCTCAAGTGGAGAGGAACGCCAGGCTTTTAAATTTGATGTGATGGCGCGTTTCATGCCGCATCTTGAGACACTCAAAGCGAGTGGTCGTGAAGTGGTGGTATGCGGTGACTGGAATATTGCGCATCAAGAAATTGATTTAAAAAACTGGAAAGGCAACAAAAAGAATTCGGGATTTTTGCCAGAAGAGCGTTCATGGCTTACAGATTTATTTGGTCGCGTAGGCTGGCAAGATGTGTATCGTAAACTGCATCCAGGTACCACGGATGAATGCTATACATGGTGGAGTAATCGCGGTCAGGCTTGGGCGAAAAATGTGGGTTGGCGCATTGATTACCAGATTGCAACACCTCTAATCGCGCAAACCGCTACGGCAGCATCTATCTACAAAGCGGAGCGATTCAGTGACCACGCCCCGCTTATTATTGACTATGAATATTCTTGATATGGCTATAGGTGGCCAGTAGCGCCAAGCAGGCCTACTACGCCAATAATGATCAAGTAAATCGCTACAATGTAATTCAGCAAGCTAGGCACGACTAAAATCAGTATGCCAGCAATCAGTGAGATGACAGGGGTAAGACTTAGGTGGACGTTCATGTGGATGCTCCCAATTAAAGAGACTCCATCTTATGTCTTACGTAGCCGGTAGCTAATCAGTATTAGGCTGAATATCGTGTAGGAATTAGCCAGACATCTTCAACTGCAGAAGTCTCTTGCAGTTTGGTTCTAGAAATGGATACTCAAAATGGTAAAAACGAAAAAAAATCTTAATTTCTTGGTCAAGACTGGGGTAATGATTCTGGTCTTGGCTGGAATTGCTTATGCTGTTTTTACTTATATGTACATTGATAGAAAAGATGAAAACTTACCTGCACCGCCAACACCGCTTGAGCTAGCAGGAGATGCATGCCTGACGATCGCAGAGAATGCCGTGGCCAAAATTAATGCCGTAGTCGAGTTTCAACAGCTAGAAAAACAAAGCCGAAAATTGCATGTGTTTGAAACCTGCATGCATGATCGCAGCTATATAGAGAATCCAGCTTGGCTAAAATATGCTGAGCCGCTCGCACGTAAAACGTCTGAAGATAAGCAGTTCAGTGTTGATGAAGTGTTAACAGCGATGAGTCGTGAACAAATGCTGCAACTTAAACCTGAAAGCGATAAGCCGATTTACTGGATTAACGGTAAGTAGTACTGGTTAATTATTCTTCACTCTTCCACGGCGCAACTTTAATCAACAGCAACATCCCTGGTATCGCAACCACAAAACAAAACAGGAAAAAGCTGACCCAGCCCAGCCATTCCACCAGATAGCCAGTCGCCGCATTGGCCAATGTTCTAGGTACCGCAGCCAAGCTGGTGAATAATGCAAATTGTGTCGCAGTGTAGAGTGGGTGCGTAGTTTTAGCGATGTAAGCAACGAATGCGGCTGTGCCTAAGCCAACTCCAAGGGCTTCAACCCCGATGACGATGCCCAGCCAGAGTAAATCATGGCCAACTACTGCCAGCCATGCAAAGCCGAGGATGGCGATCATCTGTACCGCGCCGAACAGCCACAAGGCGCGGTTGATGCCTAGTTTTACCATCCAGATGCCGCCGAGCAAACCGCCAATCACGCTGGGCCATAAGCCTGCGTTTTTAGCGATGAGGCCTATCTCCGTTTTGCTGAAACCCAAGTCCAGATAGAACGGCGTAGCAAGTGCGGTGGCCATGCTATCACCTAGTTTGTAGAGGAAAATAAAAGCCAATACCAATAAGGCAGATTGCCAGCCGTGTCGGCCGATGAATTCCTGAAATGGCTCTACTACTGCGGCTCTGAGGGTTTTCGGTCTAGCGGTACTGAGAATCGGTTCTTTAACAAAGATGGTCATTAAAATGCCGGGCAACATAAAGAATGCGGTGATGGTGAATACCGTATTCCAGGGCAAATGATCGGCTAGGATTAAGGATAATGAGCCAGGTACCAGCCCAGCGATTTTGTAGGCATTGACATGAATCGCGTTGCCCAGGCCAAGCTCAGTATCCAATAATAGTTCGCGTCGGTAGGCATCCAGCACGATGTCTTGGCTAGCGCTGAAGAACGCCACGAGGCTTGCGAAATAGGCGACTGTCCATATATCTAATTGGGGATGCAACTGGCCGAGTATCGGCAAGCTGATTAGTAGGGCAATTTGGGTAATCAGCAACCAGCCACGCCTGCGCCCAAGAGGTGGCACGTATCGGTCAAACAATGGTGCCCAGATGAACTTCCAGGTGAATGGCAATTGAATCAGGGCAAACAACCCAATGGCTTTCAGGTTCACACCTTCGCTGCGTAACCATGCAGGTAGCAGGCTGACTAATATGTAGAGAGGTAATCCAGAACTGAAACCAGTGAAGATGCAAATCAGCATCCGCTTGTTGAAAAGAATTTCTTTGATATTGGCGGTTTTCGTCATGGGCATAACCATACCCGAAAAGGCAGTCGTCATGCCACAATAGCGGCATGATTGAGTTAAGTTTAATTGGTGCTTTTTTAGTGGGATTGCTAGGTGGTGGCCACTGTGCGGGCATGTGCGGTGGCATTGTCGGCGCGGTTACCATGACATTGCCTAAAAGTCGCCCCAAGATCGGGTTTTTGCTTGCTTACAATGTGGGGCGCATCAGTAGCTATGCTTTTGTAGGTGTGCTCGCTGGTGCAATAGGGGCATCCAGTTTTTTTCTTGAGCATGTGTTGCCAATCGAACGCATATTGTATGGCTTGGCCAGTGTGATGTTGATTGTGCTGGGTTTGTACCTTGCAGGTATCTGGCATGGCGTTACCAAATTGGAAAAAGTTGGCAGCATCATCTGGAAAAAGTTGCAGCCGTTATCCAAACGATTTTTACCTGTGACGACGGTTTCCCAAGCTTTTTTGCTCGGCACTATATGGGGCTGGCTGCCATGCGGCTTGGTCTACAGCGTGTTGGTGGCAGCACTTGCGACGGGCAGCCCTGCTCAGGGCGGCATGCTGATGCTGGCGTTTGGCCTGGGCACGCTGCCAGTATTGCTGGCGATGGGGATGGCGGCGGTGAGTTTAAAAGCCTGGCTGCAGAATATTTGGGTCAGGCGAGCTAGTGGCTTGCTGGTCTTGGGGTTTGGCGTAGTTGGCCTAGTACGCCTATTTAATTAATCTGCATACGATACATGGCCAAACTACCGAGTAGATTCGGCATAAAGCTAATGGGCTTGCCTTCGGTCAGCACAAAGCGTTCTTTCACATGAATATTGTGTTTTTCGCAGAATTCGTCAAAGTCTTTAATGGTGCAAAGATGCACGTTGGGTGTGTCGTACCACTGGTAAGGCAGCACATCTGAAACAGGCATTTGCCCAGCAGTCAGCTGCGCGCGCAGTTTCCAGTAGCCGAAATTGGGAAATGTGACAATCGCCTCACGGCCCACACGCAACATCTCTTGCACGATATGTTCGGTGTTCTGCACAGCTTGTAGAGTTTGCGAAAGAATGACCACGTCAAAAGATTGGTCATCAAAGCCCGAAAGCCCTGCTTCCAAATCCATCTGAATGACATCTACGCCATTCTTCATGCTGGCCAGCCAGTTGTTATCGTCTTTTTCCACGCCGTAACCGCGCACTTCTAATGTGTCGCGCAGATAGCCGAGTAAGGCGCCATCGCCACAGCCTAGATCCAGCACTTTGGCACTAGGTTTTATCCATTTTGCGATTAACGCAAAATCCCTACGTTTTTTTGCGGCCTCAACAAAATTTATTTGGGTATTGGTCATGGCTTATTCCCCGAACCTGATTTTCTTTAAATAAGCGCGCAATATTGCATGGTAATGCGGGTCTGGCATCAGGAACGCATCGTGACCATAAGGTGCGGTGACTTCTGCATAGCTGACTGATAGCTGGTTATCGAGCAACGCCTGCACAATCTCGCGTGAGCGTGCAGGCGCAAATCGCCAGTCGCTGGTGAATGAGATGACTAGGAATTTCGCTTTAGCGCGCTTAAAGGCTGCAGCCAAATCGCCATCAAAATCCAGGGCGGGATCAAAATAATCCAGCGCGCGCGTCATACGCAAATAGGTATTGGCATCAAACTCACCTGCGAATTTATCGCCCTGATAGCGCAAGTACGATTCCATTTCAAATTCAACGTCAAAGCTGTATTTGATTTCGTCACCGCGTAGTTTTCGCCCGAATTTAGCGCCCATCGCGTCATCTGATAAATAGGTAATGTGACCGAGCATGCGGGCGATACGTAAGCCTCGACGTGGCACAACACCATGTTCGTAGTAATCGCCACCATGAAATTCTGGGTCGGTGATGATCGCTTGGCGCGCCACTTCGTTAAAAGCCATGTTCTGCGCAGTCAGGTTCGGTGCAGAGGCAATCACGAGCGAGTGTGCAACACGCTCAGGAAAGCTCAATGTCCATTGCAAAGCCTGCATGCCACCCAAGCTGCCACCTACGACAGCAGCCAGTTTTTCAATACCGAGGTAGCTAACTAGGCGTGCTTGTGAAGCTACCCAGTCTTCAACCGTGAGTACGGGGAAATTCGCTCCCCATTGTTTCTGCGTAAAGGGGTTGATGCTGGATGGCCCTGTACTGCCATGACAGCCGCCCAGATTATTTAGGCCGATGACAAAAAAATGGTCGGTATCCAGTGGCCTGCCCGGGCCAATGAGGTTATCCCACCAGCCTGGGTGTTTATCGTCCACTTTATGAATGCCAGCTACATGGTGATTGCCAGCCAGTGCGTGGCAGATGATCACGGCATTCGATTTATCCGCATTCAGGGTGCCATAAGTCTCGTAGATGAGATCGAACTGCGGCAATACCTCACCGCTTTTAAGCGCGAGCGGCTCACTGAAGTGCGCGACCTGGGGTGCGACGATACCGATGGATGTTGAATCTGACATGGCAAGATTATACTACGGCTTAAGCCACGCCTTATACTGGAGCTTGTGAGCATGACTAAAAATGAAAATATCCAACCCAATATTGAAACCTATCAAGTGCATCAGCCTGAGATAGGTAGAGGTGTGTTAGTGCATTCATCTGCTACTGTGATTGGCCAAGTGCATCTTGCGGATGATGTTTCCATCTGGCCAGGTGTAGTAATACGCGGTGATGTGAACCATATCAAGATAGGTGTAGGCAGCAATATTCAGGATTTATCCATCTTACATGTCAGCCATAAATCCAGTTGGGATCCAGCGGGTTCACCCCTGGTTATTGGCAACCATGTGACGGTTGGTCACAAAGTGATATTGCATGGATGCACCATTGAAGACGAATGCCTGATTGGTATGGGCAGCATTGTCATGGATAAGGTTGTTGTGCAGAAACAAGTGTTAGTGGGTGCTGGCAGTTTGGTGCCAGAGGGGAAAGTGCTCGAAAGTGGTCATTTATATCTCGGTAGCCCAGTACGAAAAGTACGCAAATTAACGGATCAAGAGCTTGCCCATTTCATGTATTCGGCAGAGCACTATATGCGGCTCAAGAATAATTATATTAACGAAGCATCTGGACAATAAGTATGCGGATTTTTGTGGTGGGGAGTTTTATTCAGGCTTGTTGCTGGCGGTTGCCACGCTTGCCAGTTGCGGGTGAAACCCTTACTGCAAGTGCTTTGCATATTGAAGCGGGCGGTAAAGGTTTAAATGTGGCAGTGGGTGCGAAACGGCTTGGTGCTGAAGTGGATTTGGTGCTTGCCATCGGCCGTGACATGGTTGGCGACCGTCTGGTGGATGTGTTACAGGGCGAAGCCATCGATAGCAAACATGTGCACAGACTGGCCGAAAACTCTGGTCACGGCGTCGGGCTGCTCGGTGAACATGGTCAGAATATGATCGCTATTTATCCAGGAGCGAATCAGTTGCTTAATAGCGAGCATATCCAGTCGGCAGCAAAATCACTAATGCAAGCCGATATAGTCTATGCCCAGCTAGAAGTGAATATAGAGGCAGTCAGCGCAGCTTTTGTGATCGCGAAACAAGCTGGTGTAAGTACCATGTTGAATCCCTCGCCTTGGCAGCCACTATCCGCCGAGCTCTTGGACAATACAGATATTCTGGTTGTGAATGAGATTGAGGCGGTGGATTTGTTATCTCTCACCACGCCGCTCGCAAAGGTAAGCCTTGAGGCTAGCGCCGCGCAATTACAGCCAGCGATAGAAAAATTCTGGCGTAGTTGGTCAGGCAGTCTGCTCGTTGTGACGCTTGGGCATTCAGGCAGTATTGCGTTTCGGCCAGATAATTTGCCAGTTCAAGTGGCAGCGTTTGAAGTAGGTGCTTTGGATAGCGTGGGTGCTGGGGATGCGTTTGCCAGTGGCTTATGTGCTGCTATAGGTAGTAATCAGCCTTTGAAACAAGCACTGACTTTTGCCAATGCCTGTGGCGCAATCGTGGCCTCAGAATCAGGCGTATTAAACGCTTTACCAAGTGCTGAAGCGGTAGCAACATTCCTTGAATCTGCTACCGTAGCTGAGGCGTAAAACCTATACGCTCAACTTGATTTTGTAGTTGTAAGCATCCCCCCTGAACGTGCCTTCAACGTATTCAACTAAAGTATCTTGTGCCGTATATGAGCTGCGTTTGAATAACAGGCACGGGCCAGATTCATTGAATTCAAATACTTTGGTTTCTTCGCGTGAGCTCATCACGGCTTCAATCGATTGTTCAGCCCAAGCCAAGTCAATACCGCATTCTTTCTGTAAGAATGCATACATTGAGCCATTGCTGCTCCAGTCCGCGATTTTTGGCGCAAGGCTTAAATCGTACCAGGCGGTTTCGCGTGACATGGGGATGCCATCACCTAATCGAACCCTGACCAAACGCAGGAATTTACTGTCTTCAGGGCGATTGAATAATTTTGCAATGGCGCTATCTGTGACGATTTTTTGCTCAATCAGGCGCGTCGTGGCTGTCATGCCCATTTCGTGCATTTCATCCACAAAGCCTTTGAGCTTGCCAAGTGTAGGGCTGATTTTTGCTGGCTGCCTGATTGCTGTACCGCCGCGACCATGCGTGCTGAGCTGACCAGATTTACGCAATTCATCGTAGCAACGTTTAATGGTGGTACGGCTTACGCGTAGTGATTGTGCAAGCACTCGCTCTGCTGGCAAACTAAGGCCTGGCTGTAACTCACCACTTTTAATCAGTGTTTGAATACGGCGAATCAGTTGCTGGTAGTAAGGTTCTGAAGTCTTGCTGTCGAGACGGAGTTTACTGATCAGTGCATCGCTATTGCTAATGGCACCGCTTGAGGCTGGGCGAGTCAAAATCTGCATCCTTTGCTTGGTCTGCTATTGGCTATATAAAACCAAAAAACGCTACATTAAAGCATTTTGGGTATTACCAAAAATTTTTATTGTAATAATCTTGAAACATTTTTTGCTGTGCTTCTACTGAGTGCGCATGCCTATTGATACTCGAGCAATTCCTGCAATATCGTATGCATGGCTGACATCACAAAATCCTGCCTGATGTAATAAATGAGCGACCTCTGATGCTTGGTTGTAGCCATGCTCAAGCATCAACCAGCCGTTTGGGTTCAGGTGTTCTGAGGCTGCTTGGATAATACTGCGAATATCATCCAACCCATCTGCACCAGACTCCAATGCAGATAAGGGTTCAAACCGCAGATCACCTTGTCCTAGGTGTGCATCATTGCTTTCGATGTAAGGTGGGTTGCTCACAATTAAGTCGAAACGTTGATTTTGCAAATCTGCAAACCAATTACTTAATAAAAAGCTGACATTTTTGATGTTAAGCGTTGCAGCGTTTTCGATTGCAACACTTAAAGCGGCCTCTGATGCATCTACGGCTGTGACTGAGGTCTCGCGACGCTGACTGGCAATTGCCAGCGCGATTGCACCTGTGCCTGTACCTAAATCAAGAATCTTATAAGGGTGATGCTTGGGGATTTTCGACAGTGCAGCTTCTACCAGTGTTTCAGTATCTGGTCGTGGAATCAAAGTGTCTGGCGTGACTTTCAGTTTCAACCCATAAAACTCACGCATTCCTAAAATATAGGCGATAGGCTCGCCGCCTAAACGGCGTGACAGCAGTGCCTGAAACTCCGCATGGTTATTGGCTTGCAGGGCATCGTTCTCATGCGCCAAGAACCATGCGCGCGATGATTGGTGCATGACATGGTTGAGCAGGGCGATGGCTTCAATGCGCGCAGTTGAAGGCTCAATGGATAGTTGATTAACTAGCTGTTGTTGAGCTTGCAGAGCTGCCTGCCGCAAAGTCGATTGCATAAGATTAAAGCTTTTTAGGCCTGCCCAGCCAGAGCACGATGATGACAACAATGTTGAGCGTTAATATCAGCACACTTAGTAAGCTCTGGCGTGCGATCAATTCGTTGATTTCAAATGGCAGGTAAATACCAGAGCTGACAATGCCCAGAATGATCGCCCAGCGACGGTTGTGCCACAGGCCATAAGCTTCAGCGAAGCGGATGGCAACATAGGCAATAGCGCCAGCGCCCAGTGCCAGAATCTTTGGTTGCGTGATGTTGGCTGCCATGGTTAGCAAGATATGGGGATATTTACCAGTGGGGTCCAGATGAAAATGCCTGACGATTCTATCTGCCATCGCTTGCCAGTCTGCATGAATGTAGCGAAATAACGCCAAAGTAGCGAACAACACCAGCAAGCCTTTGGCACCTTCAAGCAGGGCAACACTGCGCAGGCTGGATTGCTTGAGGTCTGGTTTGTGCACGATTAGTTATCTTCGCCCAGGCTTGCCAGCAAATCAGCTTGGTGCTCAGCCGCTAGGGCGCCTATCAGCTCATCCATATCGCCTTCGGTAATCGCATCAATCTTGTATAGCGTCAGATTGATGCGGTGATCAGTGATACGGCCTTGCGGATAGTTGTAGGTGCGAATGCGCTCAGAGCGGTCACCAGAGCCGATCAGTGATTTACGTTCACTGGCGATTTTTGAGTTCTGCTCATTCACCTGCGCGGCCTTGATGCGCGCCGCCAGAACACTCATCGCCTGCGCTTTGTTCTTGTGCTGTGAACGGTCATCCTGACACTCAACCACAATGCCAGTGGGCAAGTGCGTGATGCGCACTGCGGAATCTGTCTTGTTGATGTGCTGACCACCTGCGCCTGATGCACGGTAGGTATCAATGCGGATGTCCGCTGGGTTAATCACAACATCGCTGACTTCATCGGCCTCTGGCAACACAGCAACGGTGCAGGCGGAAGTATGGATGCGTCCTTGTGTTTCGGTGTCAGGTACGCGTTGTACTCGGTGGCCACCTGACTCGAATTTCAGCTTGGAATACGCACCAAAACCTTCAACTTTGGCGATGATTTCTTTATAGCCGCCAACTTCAGAGTCGCTGGCGGAAACGATTTCTACCTTCCATCGTTGGCGCTCGGCGTAGCGGGAATACATACGAAACAAGTCACCTGCAAATAGTGCGGATTCATCACCACCTGTACCCGCGCGGATTTCCAGGAACAGGTTACGTTCATCATTCGGGTCTTTAGGCAGGAGTAGTTTCTGTAGTTCATCTTCAATGGCTTCCAGTTTAGCTTTGCCAGTCTCGATTTCTTCCTGGGCGAACTCTTTCATTTCGGGGTCGGCCAGCATTTTTTGCGCTTCCGCAATATCGGCTTCGCCTAGTTCAAATGCACGAAACTGTTCAACAATGGGTGTAATTTCTGAGTGCTCGCGCGAGATTTTGCGGTAGTTATCCATATCATGGGTGGCATCTTCGCTGCTTAACAGGCGATTTAGCTCATCCAGTCGCTCACTCAAGGTGGCGAGTTTTTTGGTCATTGATGGTTTCATTGGACGGTATATTTCATGAGTTTGCAGATTTCATAACAAAGGATATTTTTAAGATCATGGGTTGAAAAGACAAGCGCCTCTCCAATGAGCTGTTGTATGTCAGCTACTGATGGTTAAGCTGGTAAAGCTGGCGCAATAATGACTCTAGTTGCGCATGTTCATCGCCAACGGTGTTGTTCAACGCGTGGCTGGGGCCGTGCAGTAGTTTGTTGGTCAGGGCGTTACTCAGGGCTTCCAATACCGCGGCGGGGTCTTCACCACGTGCCAATAGTTTTTGCGCTTTCTCAAGTTCATTCACCCTCAGGTTTTCTGCCTGGTCACGCAGGGCGCGGATGGTGGGCACAGCGTCGCGAGTTTTCAGCCATTGCATAAAATGGTCTACACGCAGTTCGATAATACCTTCGGCTTGTATGGCGGCTTCCTGTCTATTCACCAGACCTTCTTGAACGACGGTGGCCAGGTCATCTACCGTATATAAAAATACATCATCCAGTTCACCTGCTTCAGTCTCCACATCGCGTGGTACGGCGAGGTCAACAATAAACATGGGCTTGTGTTTACGGGCGCGGATGGCACGTTCCACCATGCCTAGGCCGACAATTGGTAACGTGCTGGCGGTGGATGTGATGACGATATCGAATTCGCTTAATCGGTCTGGCAAGTCAGCCAGTAGAATGGCATTGCCGTCTATGCGTTGCGCTAAATCTTGTGCGCGCTCTAGTGTGCGATTGGCGATGGTCATAGAGGCTGGTTTTTGTGTGGCAAAGTGTTCAGCACACAACTCAACCATTTCGCCAGCACCGATAAATAGTACTTTTTGTCTTTGCAAATCACCAAAAATACGTTGCGCCAGCTTGACTGAAGCCGCTGCCATCGACAGTGAATTGGCGCCAATCTCTGTGTTGGAGCGTACTTCTTTCGCCACTGCAAAAGTGCGCTGGAAAAGCTTGTGTAGCAACGTCCCCAATGTGCCTGCACTTTCGGCGATTTTGACTGCCTGTTTCATCTGCCCAAGAATCTGGGATTCGCCAAGTACCATTGAGTCAAGGCCAGAGGCTACGCGGAATGCATGTTTCACCGCATCCTGGCTGGGCAAGGTGTACATATAAGGCTGGATATTCTGCGGTTGCAGCTGGTGATAATTGCCTAGCCACTGCAAAGCTTTCTGAGGATCTTCCGTATTACAGTAAATCTCGGTGCGGTTGCAGGTCGAAAGAATCGCCGCTTCATGAATGCCGTGCATGGATAAATCGCGAAGCGCATGCCCCAGTTTTTCGTTCTGGAAGGCGACGTTTTCGCGTATATCAATCGGGGCGGTGGTGTGATTTACACCAACAGTGAATAGATGCATCCCGTAATTTTCCCGTATCGGCTATACATAAGCAACAATTTCAGTGATTTAACTGTCTAGCACTGCAAATTTTGGTTAAAATGTTTGTTTTATCATGTAGCTAAGTAAATAAATCATGGCCAAACAATTCAGAATTGCCCCAAGTATTCTTTCCGCTAACTTCGCCAAGCTGGGTCAGGAAATCACCGATGTGATTACTTCTGGCGCGGATATCGTTCACTTTGACGTGATGGATAACCATTACGTTCCAAATTTGACCATTGGTCCTTTAGTCTGTGAAGCGATTCGCCCGGTGACCGATGCAATTATTGATGTGCATCTGATGGTGAAGCCTGTAGATCGCATCATTCCTGACTTTGCCAAGGCTGGTGCCAACATCATTACTTTCCATCCTGAAGCCTCTGACCATATTGATCGCACTCTTTCCTTGGTGCGCGACCAGGGCTGTAAATCTGGCCTGGTATTTAACCCAGGTACATCACTGAGCTATCTTGATTACGTCATGGATAAAGTGGACATGATTCTGCTGATGTCAGTAAACCCTGGCTTCGGTGGCCAAAAATTCATTCCTGGCACATTGGATAAGTTGCGTGAAGCACGTAAGCGTATTGATGCATACACCGAAAAAACAGGCCGTGAAATCTGGCTTGAGATTGATGGTGGCGTGAATGTTGCCAATATCGCTGCAATTGCTGAAGCAGGTGCCGATACTTTTGTGGCAGGTTCAGCGGTGTTTGGTGCGGCCAAAGACACAGACCCTAACCGTTACAACACCATTATTGCCAGCTTGCGCGAGCAATTGGCAACAGTTGGCAAGTAAGTATCACCCATGTGTGTCGTATTCCTCAAAACCCTGATTAACCGTCAGGAACACAGTTGGCGATGGTGGCACTAGTCATTTCAAGCTAGTCATCAGCGTTTCAGCTTGCCAGTTGCAAGCTTGCATCGCCAACTTTATTTTGGGGAATTTTCATGCTGCACACATTAAGTAAACAAGAGTTTGAAGCCTTCGCGGGTCAAGGCTTCAACCGCATTCCGCTGGTGGTCGAGACCTTTGCTGATCTCGATACTCCACTTTCGCTGTATCTCAAGCTTGCTAACCAGCCATTTTCGTACCTGCTCGAATCAGTACAGGGCGGTGAGCGCTTCGGGCGCTATTCTATTATTGGTTTGCCTGCTAAAACCCGCATTGTTGCTTACAGACGCGATGTACAGATAATCACTGATGGTGAAGTGGTTGAGACGGTTAAAGATACCAATCCTTTAGATTTCGTTAAAAATTACCAAGCACGTTTCAAAACGCCGCCATACCAAGGTTTGCCAAGGTTTACTGGTGGCTTAGCTGGCTATTTTGGCTATGAGACGATTCGGTACATAGAAAAACGTCTGGCGCATGTACAAAAGCCAGATACGATCAACGTCCCCGATATTCTGCTCATGGTGTCAGAAGAGCTGGCTGTTGTAGATAATCTGTCTGGTAAGCTGTATTTCATCGTGTATGCCGACCCTGCAATATCTGGTGCTTACGAAAAAGCGCTGCAACGCTTACAGTCGCTGATTCAAAAACTCAGACAATCGGTTTCTATACCTGAAGCGCCAGCAATGACCACAGCACAGGCAAGCTCCGAGTTTGGTGAAGATAACTTCAAGGCTGCCGTCAAAAAAGCACAGGATTACATCATAGAAGGCGACATCATGCAGGTTGTGCTGTCGCAGCGCATGGCGCAGGCTTTCCCAGCACCGCCTTTGTCACTTTACCGCGCACTTCGTAGCCTCAATCCATCGCCTTATATGTTCTATTACGACATGGGCGACCATCATGTGGTGGGCGCATCACCAGAGATTCTGGTGCGTCTGGAAAACAATACCGTCACCGCCAGACCAATCGCAGGTACTCGTCCACGTGGCGCAACGCGTGAACAGGATATTGCACTGGCAGAAGAATTGCTTGCTGATCCTAAAGAGCTTGCAGAGCATGTGCAACTCATGGATTTAGGCCGTAATGATGTTGGTCGCGTAGCGCAAACTGGCTCAGTGAAGGTGACTGACCACATGACCATAGAGCGCTATTCGCATGTGATGCACATTGTCTCAAACGTAGAAGGCAAGCTGAAACCAGGCATGCAGGCAATTGACGTATTGAAAGCCACATTCCCTGCAGGTACTGTGAGTGGTGCGCCCAAAGTGCGCGCAATGGAAATTATCGATGAGCTGGAGCCTAGCAAGCGCGGTATTTACGCAGGTGCTGTTGGCTACTTGGGTTTCAATGGCGATATGGATCTGGCGATTGCCATTCGTACTGCCGTGATCAAAGATGGTATGTTGTACTCACAGGCTGGGGCAGGCATTGTCGCTGATTCAGTGCCGCAGAGTGAGTGGACTGAAACGCAAAACAAAGCACGCGCTGTATTGCGTGCCGCAGAAATGGTACTTGCAGGACTAGATAATCATGAGGTGTAACAAAGCAGCATAAGGGGAGCAGGCGAAATGGCTTTAATGAACCACTTGGTACTGCGCCGTCTGCTACTCATCGTAGCTGTTTACTTCATTACGGGTAAAGCTGGTCTGCTACTCCCTAGTATTGCGCCTAATGTCACGTTGATCTGGCTGCCAAGCGGTATTGCCGTAGCTGTGTTGATGCGTTGGGGGTATCAATGCTGGCCAGCCATTATGATTGGCGCATTTCTGGTGGATGGCAGCCAATCAGCATTTGCACATCCTTGGGCATATGTCAGTATTGCAGTGGGCAGTACGCTATCGCCCTTTATCACCACCTGGATACTCAGATACTTTAAATTCTCAGGCAAATTAAGCCATATCAAAGATATTGCCTTGATGGCTTTTGCAGGGCTGGCCGGCACTTTAGTCGCCGCAACTATCGGTGTGGCGAGTTTGGTATCTGCTGGAATATTTCCTCAAGAGAGCGCTTCCCAGAACTGGTTAGTATGGTGGGCAGGCGACACGATGGGTGTATTGCTGGTACTGCCCACGTTGCTAAATTTCTCCAAAAATAAACTCAATCAGCTATGTCGAGAGCGTGGAAAATTCATACTCTCGGCTGTGTTCACTTTTCTGCTGCAACTTGTTATTTTTAAGTTCGTGCCTACGGTATCAGCGCAGTTCATGTTGCTCGCTTTCTTGTTACTACCAATGGTGATGTGGGTCACCATGCGGTTTGGTTTGATGGGCGCGAGTATCCTTGTGCTTGGTATTTCCATTATCGCCATTAGCACTGCAGCCAATGCCAGCGGCCCTTTCTCACATGCGAACCCTCATCAGACAGCGATTGAGCTTTGGGTCTTTATGAGTACTTTATCGCTGGTGGTACTCATGATTTCTGCACTACGCGCAGAGTGGGATGCTATCGAGCAAGCCATGCTCAGCAGTGAAATCAAACTAAGGGCGGTGATTGATGGTGCGCTGGATGCGATTGTCACAATAGATGAAAACGGGCATTTGCAAGAGTTTAACCCCGCAGCTGAACGTATCTTTGGATATACACGCGAGCAGGTGATTGGCAGGCCGCTGGCTGAAGTCATCATTCCTCCTGCACAACGCCATGCTCATGCGATAGGGCATCGAAAATTTATTGCTACCGGAAAAAAGAACATTTTTAACAAACGCCTGGAAATGAATGCCATTCGTGCAGATGGTAGTGAGTTTCCTGTCGAACTCACCATTACTTCTGTAGATAACATGGGTTTGCCGTTGGTCACGGGTTTTATCCGCGACATTACCGAGCGTAAACAGGCTGAGCAAGAAATTCGCAACCTTGCTTTTTTTGACGCACTGACTGGCTTGCCTAATCGGCGATTATTACAAGACAGGTTAGAGCAGGCGCTAGTGAGCAGTGGTCGAACATTGCAATATGGCGCGGTCATTTTTATTGATCTGGATAACTTCAAGGCACTCAATGACACACGAGGCCATGCGCTTGGCGATATTCTGCTGATTGAGATTGCCCGACGCTTGAGCGAATGTGTCCGCGCCGATGATACCGTTGCCCGCTTGGGTGGCGATGAATTTGTACTTGTACTAGAAAATCTCAGCGATGATTTAACGCAATCAATCGCACAGGCAAAACTACTCGCGGAAAAAATCCAAGCTACCATCAATCAGCCCTACTATTTGCAGGAGATTGAACACCATCATACTTCCAGCATTGGCATCAGCCTGTTTCAGGGTGTTGATATTGCAGCGCAGGAATTGTTGAAACGTTCAGATACTGCAATGTACCAGGCAAAAAGCGCGGGGCGTAATACCTTTGTATTTTTTGACCCTAATATGCAGGCTGCCCTGGAGAAACGCAGTCGGATCGAAGCTGAAATGCGCAAGGCATTGGTTCAGCATGAGTTTGAGGTCTACTATCAGCCGCAAGTAGATGAGCAATCTAGAATCATCGGTGCGGAGTTACTGATTCGCTGGATGCAGCCAGAACACGGACTTGTGATGCCTATGGAGTTCATCCCACTGGCCGAAGAAACAAGTCTGATTATTCCGATTGGTCACTGGGTGCTCAGGCAGGCATGCGAGCAACTTAAAGTTTGGCAGTCTAGACCTGAAAAACAACAACTCACGCTGTCAGTGAATGTCAGTGCAGTGCAATTTCGTCAGGCTAGCTTTGTTGATGACGTAGCAGCTATGCTTGTTGAAACAGGTATCTCTCCATCTTTGCTCAAGCTAGAGTTGACTGAAAGTACGGTGCTGGATAACCTCAACGATACCGTGCGAAAAATGATGGCACTACGAGCCATAGGGGTCAGGCTGTCTATGGATGATTTCGGTACGGGCTATTCTTCACTTGCCTACTTGAAACAGTTGCCATTCTCACAGGTCAAAATAGATAAATCATTTGTGCGCGATATTGTGGAAGATGCTAATGATGCAGCCATTGTGCAGGCCATTGTTGCCATCAGTAAAAGCCTGGAAATCAATGTGATTGCAGAAGGCGTTGAAACCAAGTCACAACTGGATTTTCTGGTCGAATATGGGTGTAGGCAATTTCAGGGCTATTTTTTCGCCAGACCTTTGCCCCTGAATGAATTCGAACAGTTTTTCCATAAAACGAATCAAGCTGAATGAGCATGGTCGGTGACCAACAATGCCAAATCTATTTTTAAGTTACTCAACAAGATGTAAAATAATGCATATGCAACATTCCAACTTCCAACGATGGCGTATTTTCAATCAAGGCGCAATGTTGCTGATTAATTCAGCTTGGCATTTGACCTGCTCCAAAGAAATTTAAAATCATTCTGGCAGTCACAACAACCTGCATAAGCTTGTATGCCAGAAACCAAGACTAAATAAGATACCGCTAGGATTATTATGTTGCTCATGATTGATAACTACGACTCCTTCACCTATAACTTGGTGCAATAC
>DATHWP010000078.1:0-11552 GCA_035460505.1 Methyloradius sp.
GCACCATCCAAGACAGGCAATTTCAATTGACTTGAAGTCAGCGCATAGCGATTAAGCTCGGCATTCAAGTTGGTCGCGCCCAATAGTAATTTAAGCACATGGCCACCCTGATAGCTGGCAGTCATGTTACGAACATCGTCGTAATCCCATGGGATACTCGCATTCAGCTTATACAGCGCAAAGCGGCCGTTGCCATCTTCAAGATCGACATCCTGCAAATGCACATTAAAAGACTGCGGCGAGCCATTAAGCAACTGAAGCTTTATATCGGCTTTGCCATCAACCTCAAGCTGGCTCAGGCTACCGCCCTGAAGCATAGGTTTGAGTATGAGCGGATACAGCGCCGCGAGATCAAGGCTAGAAGCGTTGAGTGTGAGGCTAGTGATAACCTGATCTGGCAAGCTAATGTTGGCATTTACATTCACCTGCCCTACATCTTTTATATCAAGCGTTGCCTGCTCGATAGCAAAAGAATTTGCATTTAAATAGCCACTAGCATGGAGCTGATGGCCTGCCGTCGCGATATAAAACGGTTGCCAGAACACTTCGCCTGCTTGCCAATCCAGACTGGTTCGCCAGCGCCACTGGCTGGTTTTTTTAGAAGCCACAACTTGCATGGTGGCATCTATTTTATCGCCCGCATGTAGGCCTGCCGCATCATTGAAACTGGCATTCTTTAATGCAATATCTGCTGAATAGTTGGGCTGGTTTTTATCGATTGGCAGTTGTATCGCTATGCTAAAAGGCAGCTTGAACGAACTTGAACTGACGTTACCATGCTCACACTGCCATTTTGCTGGGGATGGATTATTCAGGCTATCGCAGCTCAATGCAGCATCACTCCAGGCTTTATCGCCTTTGGCTTTTATCTGCGCTTTCGCCTGAATATTGAGAGTGGGTTTTGCAGATGGTTTTGAAACTAAACGCGCATTGAGATTCACGTTGCGCGCTTCACCGACGTCACTCTGCATCTGACCAACCTGAATGCTAAGGCTGGTTTGTGCCTGTGCAAGATTACTTTGTAAAACAAACAAGCCCATCACCAAGACTGCAAAACGCAGTGATTGGTGATGGCTGCTTAAACTAGGCAGGGAAAACCCCAGTGGAAAGATAGCGGTCGCCGCGATCACACACGATAGAAACAATCACTGCGTTCTCTAACTTTTTGGAAAGCTGCAAAGCCGCATACAAGCCACCGCCAGATGAAATTCCAGCAAAGATACCTTCTTCACTAGCCAATTTACGCGTAGTTTTCTCAGCATTCGCCTGGCTGACATACACCAGTTCATCCACGCGCTTTGCATCAAAAATACTGGGCATATATTCCTCAGGCCATTTGCGTATGCCGGGAATTTGCGCGCCCTCTTCTGGCTGCACACCGATAATCTGGATATTCGGATTTTGCTCCTTAAGATAGCGTGAAGTCCCCATAATCGTGCCAGTGGTGCCCATGCTGGCAACAAAGTGGGTGATTTTACCCGCAGTATCGCGCCAGATTTCCGGGCCTGTACCTTCGTAGTGGGCAAGCGGATTATCCTGATTACCAAACTGGTCCAGCACAATGCCCTCACCCTCGGCCTGCATTTTCTGCGCTACATCACGCGCAAGTTCCATGCTGCCATCTTTGGGCGTCAGCACAAGTTCAGCGCCAAAAGCTTTCATCGACTGGCGACGTTCCAAGGTCTGATTTTCAGGCATCACCAACACCATCTTATAACCGCGCATCGCCGCTACCATGGCTAGTGCAATGCCTGTATTGCCTGATGTGGCCTCTATCAGCGTGTCGCCAGGCTTGATATCGCCACGTGCTTCAGCACGCTTAATCATGGAGAGTGCTGGGCGATCTTTCACAGAACCGGCAGGGTTATTGCCTTCAAGTTTTAAAAGAATCGTATTGCTGGTATTGCCAGCCATACGCTGGAGTTTGACGAGTGGCGTATTGCCGACAAAATCTTCTAGAGTTTTATACATGTAAATTCTTTATTTTTGGTTTGTGTAGCAATAATTTGAATCAAGCTTTAGGCTTTAAAAATGCCAGAAAAATAGCGTAAATCGCTAAACCCACAAAACAGATGAGAGACAATTGCGGTATTGTGAGTCCGAATAACGTCCAGTCAATCGATGTGCATTCGCCAGTGCCTTTAAACACCAAGTCTAGCGCGCGCTTCATGGGGAAGTTTTCAAAAATATAGTCAAACCCTGCGCCACACTCTGCCATTACTTTGTCAGGGTTAGCTTGTATCCAGATATGACGCGAGGCGATGCCAGCGCCCGTGACTGCGGCCAAAAACTGCAGCAGGCCATACACTTTCCTGCCTATATTTTTAGGGTTATGTAATGCCGCCAACAAGAAAGTTACGCCTAAGGCCATGAACGCAATGCGCTGCGAAATACACAATGGGCAAGGCTCAAGATTATATTTTTGCTGAATGAATAACGCGAGCCCAACCAGGCCAAAACTGGCGATGAACCCAAGAAAATAGCCAGCTCTGCCAGAGAATACTTTATTTAACATACGATGCTTTCACGCCTTATAATTCAAGACAATATTGTAACGGATTAAAGAGAAAATGGCCGAAAACGCAGCAAACGGCTCGCCAACGAAGGTGTTGACAGTAAGTGAACTGAATCGTTTAGCACGCGATGTGCTGGAACGTAGTTTTCCGCTGTTTTGGGTCAGTGGCGAGATATCCAACCTCACGCGCGCAGCTTCTGGCCACTGGTATTTCTCACTCAAAGACAGTGGCGCCCAGGTGCGCTGTGTGATGTTCAAGAACCGCAATAGTTACTTGGGATGGATACCGAAAGAAGGCGATAAAGTTGAAGCCCGCGCAGTGGTTTCATTCTATGAAGCCCGTGGCGAGTTTCAATTGGCGATTGAATTTTTACAGCAGGCTGGTCTGGGTGCCTTGTTTGAAGCCTACGAGCGATTACGCCTGAAACTGGAAAGTGAAGGTTTGTTTGATGCGGCCTTTAAAAAACCGTTACCTCAATATCCGCGCCAGATTGGCATCATTACCTCGGCGGATGCAGCAGCCCTGCGTGATGTATTAAGTACGCTCAAACGCCGCATGCCTAGCATTCCCGTGATTCTCTACCCCACTCCCGTGCAAGGCAAAGGTGCCGCCAACCTCATCGCAGCTGCGATTGATAAAGCCAGCAAGCGAGCGGAATGTGATGTGCTGATTCTCTGCCGTGGTGGCGGTAGCATTGAAGACTTGTGGCAATTTAACGAAGAAATCGTTGCGCGTGCGATTCATGCCTGCAAGATTCCTATCATCAGTGGTGTAGGGCATGAAACGGATTTCACCATTGCAGATTTTGCAGCCGACTATCGGGCGCCAACGCCTACCGCAGCGGCTGAACTGGCAACGCCGAACCGCAACAACCTGCTTGCTGGCATCATGCAAATTGAGCAAAGAATATCGCGCCAGATACGCTTTTTACTGGAAAACCGCAGCCAGCAATTGGACTACTTAAGCCGCCGTTTGCTATCGCCATTGCAACAAATCAGGCACAAGCGTGAAACGCTAGCTCAATTACAATCCAGATTAAAAACCGCTAGCACAACGCAACTGCAACAACAGCAGCAACGCCTCATACAATTAGGCCAGAACCTGCAACACTTGAACCCGCAGGCTGTTCTGGAGCGGGGTTATGCCTACGTAGAAAATGCAAATGGCGAACTGGTTTCAAGCAGCAAAGGCCTGAAAACTGGGCAGCGCGTCGCGCTCAACTTTAAAGATGGCAAAACCGATGCAGAGATTTTACCTGCTTCGTTATTTAGGTCTTGAGGTGTGTTTTGGTCATCTTTCGCATTAAAACAACACAATGCACGCACGTTCCACAGTGGGCTGGTGATAACTGTTAGAATTTCATTTATAGCGTCTCATATATAAAATCTTAAAGACATCCGCATGCGTTTGGCCAATCTATGAGTTCAAGTCCATGAGTTCTAGCAACAGTAGTACAAAAAGTCGCACGCGCGCGCTTTCGTTGGCCGCACTAGGCGTTGTCTATGGCGATATTGGCACCAGCCCGCTATACACCATGAAAGAAGTGTTTGCCGCAGGCCACCACCCTGTAGCGCTAACGCCAGACAATATCTACGGCATTCTTTCGCTGATTGTCTGGTCGCTTATCTTGGTGGTTTCGGTTAAATATCTCACCTTTATTACGCGTGCAGATAACCGTGGTGAAGGCGGTATTATGGCCTTGCTGGCTTTAGCTAGCCGTAATCTGGCACGTGATAAAAATAAGCAGCGGCTGGTGATGTTAATCGGCATACTCGGTGCCTGTATGTTTTATGCCGATGGCATGATTACCCCTGCCATTTCTGTTCTCTCAGCTATTGAAGGTCTGCAAGTCGCCACGACTGCGTTCGATAGCTGGATCATCCCGATTACCCTGATTGTTTTATTTCTTCTCTTTTTTGCACAAAGCAAAGGTACAGGAACAATGGGCGCTTTATTCGGCCCCATCATGCTTTTATGGTTCGGCACACTCGGCACTTTAGGCTTAATCAATATATTCCATCACCCCAATGTGCTGGTTGCACTCAGCCCCCATTACGCAGTACATTTTTTTATCTCTAGCCCATGGGTAGCTTTTGTGGCTTTAGGCGCAGTAGTACTGGCGGTAACTGGCACTGAAGCCTTATATGCAGACATGGGACATTTTGGCCGCAAACCAATCCAGCTAGCGTGGTTCAGCCTAGTGCTGCCTGCACTGATACTCAATTATTTTGGCCAGGGCGCCTTGATATTGCATGACCCTGAAGCCGTCAAAAACCCGTTCTATCTCTTGGCACCAGAGTGGATGCTCTACCCCTTGGTAGCGCTTGCCACAGTCGCTACCGTCATTGCCTCACAAGCCGTTATTTCAGGTGCCTTCTCAGTATCTCGCCAGGCATTGCAGCTTGGCTACTTGCCACGCATGGAGATTGAACACACATCAAGCAGTCAAGAGGGTCAAATCTATATGCCCTATGTCAATTGGACGCTGATGCTGGCAGTGATGGCATTAGTGGTTGGCTTCGGCTCTTCTGGTGATCTGGCTGCCGCCTACGGTATTGCAGTCACAGGCGACATGGTGATTACCACCTTGCTTGCCAGTGTGGTATTCCACGGCGTCTGGGGTTGGAGCTGGTTACGAACAGGTTTGGTCGTGGCGCTATTTTTAACCATAGACCTCGCATTCTTTAGCGCCAATGTACTCAAAATACCCGATGGCGGTTGGTTCCCCATTTTGATGGCAGTGGTCATTTTCAGCGTGATGCTGACATGGAAAACAGGGCGTGATTTGCTGTTCTTGCGGCTCAAGAGCGAGGCGATGGCACTTGATCCGTTTATTGAATCCATAGGCAAATATCCCCCCACCCGCGTGCCTGGCAATGCGGTTTTTATGACACAGAATCCACAAGGCGTGCCCAATGCCCTGCTGCATAACCTCAAACACAACAAGGTGCTGCATGAAAAAGTGGTACTACTCACCGTCAAAGTTAAAGACTACCCATTTGTACCCTTGGTTAATCGCCTCAATGTAGAAAAGCTGGGGCATGACTTTTTCCGTGTCACCGTACGTTATGGATTCAAAGATGAACCTGACTTGCCCAGAGATTTACGCATGTGCTCGGTACATGGCCTTGAGCTTGATTCCATCGACACCTCCTTTTTCATTGGTAAAGAAACCTTAATACTTGGTCATGAACCTGGCTTTGCCTTCTGGCGTAAAAAGCTGTTTGTCGCCATGTTTCGCAATGCAGATAGTGTCACCAACCACTTCAAATTACCGCCCAATCGTGTTGTAGAATTAGGCGCACAAGTCATTTTCTAATATCAAAATACTTATGACAAAAACACTCAATATCACCTTAGCTTTACTAATCACATTGAGCCTGGCAGGTTGTGCAGCCACAAGCAGCACCAAGTCTGGCGCCGTAGGCATTGATCGCAAACAGCATATGGAACTGGTCACTGAAGAACAAGCAGTCAACCAGTCAGCACTGGCATATCAACAAACCATTAAAGATGCCCAAACCAAAAAACTATTGAACACCGATAGCAAAGAAACTCAGCGTGTACGTGGCATTGCTCAGAAATTGATCGCACAAGTTGGCGTATTCCGGCCAGATGCTGTGAACTGGAAATGGGAAATCAATGTACAAGATAGCAAAGAGATTAATGCCTACTGCATGGCTGGTGGCAAGATCATGGTCTATACAGGCTTGCTAGACCAGATCAAACCGACAGACGACGAACTGGCCGCAGTCATGGGGCACGAGATTTCGCATGCACTCCGCGAACATGTACGTGAACAAATGTCACGAGCGAAGGCACAACAATATGGATTACTAGGCACCGCTTTAGCGATAGGCCTAATCACGAATAGCAGCAAAAATGCGGGTACTACTCTGGCATTAGGAGCGCCCTTAGCTGCCGTAGCACTTACGCTGCCTAACAGTCGCACTGCCGAACACGAAGCAGACGAAATGGGCTTGGAGCTTGCTGCTCGCGCTGGTTACAACCCCAACGCCGCAGTCAGTCTTTGGGAGAAAATGGGCAAGGCAAGTAATGGCAATAAACCACCAGAAATCCTGAGCACCCACCCTGCCGATGCTTCTCGCATAGAAGACATCAAGCGCTTGATCCCAGTAGTGATGCCGCTGTACGAACAAGCCAGCAAGTAAAACCATTAAGCAAAAAAGCGCTACCGACTTGGACGGCAGTTTCAGGTAAAATAGCGCTCTTTTGCGACAGCCCAATTTTTAGAGCGGAATTTTAAGATGAGTGATTTACAAACCACGATTGAAGCGGCCTTTGAAAACCGCGCCAGCATTACCCCAGCCAATGTAGACAAGAATGTCAAAGAAGCCGTATTCACCGTGCTGGAAGAACTCAATTCAGGCAAGTTGCGCGTCGCCAGCCGCATTGGCGAATCCCAAGAATGGGAAACCCATCAGTGGATCAAGAAAGCCGTACTCTTGTCTTTCCGCCTGGAAGAAAACGTCTTGATGGACGATGGTGTCACCAAGTATTTCGACAAAGTACCGCCAAAATTCGCTGACTACACTGAGGCTGACTTCAAGGCCGGCGGTTTCCGCGTAGTACCAAACGCTATCGTGCGTCGCGGCTCATTCATCGGCAAAAATGCAGTGCTTATGCCTTCTTACGTCAACATTGGCGCATATGTCGATGAAGGCACCATGGTTGATACATGGGCGACTGTTGGCTCATGCGCACAGATCGGTAAGAACGTGCACTTATCTGGCGGCGTAGGTATTGGCGGCGTGCTGGAGCCTGTGCAAGCTGGCCCTACTATCATCGGCGACAACTGCTTCATCGGCGCACGCTCAGAAGTTGTTGAGGGTGTAGTGGTTGAAGATAACAGCGTAATATCCATGGGCGTTTATATCGGCCAATCTACCAAGATTTATGATCGCGAAACTGGCTCAGTGACTTATGGCCGCATCCCTTCTGGCTCAGTCGTCGTTTCTGGCAACCTGCCATCTAAGGACGGTAGCTACAGCCTGTATTGTGCCGTGATTGTGAAGAAAGTAGATGCTAAGACTCTAGGTAAAGTCGGTATCAACGAACTGTTACGCGGCATTTAAGAAGTATTAGTTAAGTCAAACGCCCACTTCGGTGGGCGTTTTGTTTTATAGCGTAATCCACTTTAGATTCGCTTAAACAACACCAACTGTTAGAATATCTGTAATTATTTCTGGTCATACTATCCATGAAACTCTATGGCATCCCCAACTGCAATACCGTGAAAAAAGCCCGTACCTGGCTAGATGGAGATGGGATTGCCTACGAATTCCACGATTTCAAGAAGCTGGGTATAGACGAAATAACACTTAAAAACTGGCTAAGCCAAACAAACTGGGAAAAGCTGGTAAATCGTGCCGGCATGACATGGCGCGGTTTGAGTGATACTGAAAAATCTGCAGTGATAGATAGCAATTCAGCCATCAATTTAATGATTGAAAAAACCTCCATCATCAAGCGCCCCGTGTTGGTTAAGGATGACAAAATCCTTAACTTGGGTTTTGATGAAGATAGTTACAGAAAGCTATTTGCCAAATGAAAACTCTCGAATTAGCCAAAGACCTGATCTCTCGTCGTTCCAACACACCAGAAGATGCAGGCTGCCAAGAGCTACTTATCTCAAGGCTTGAGCCTCTGGGCTTCAAAATCGAGCGCATGCGCTTTGGCGATGTTGATAATTTCTATGCGCGTCGCGGCACTACTGGCCCGTTGTTGGTATTTGCTGGCCACACCGATGTGGTACCTACAGGCCCCATCGATAAATGGCATACGCCACCATTCGAACCCTCCATTAAAGATGGCATGCTCTATGGTCGTGGTGCAGCCGATATGAAAACCTCGTGCGCTGCCTTTATCACCGCCATTGAAGATTTTATTGCCTTGCATCCAGACCACGCAGGCTCAATTGGCCTGCTGATTACCTCTGACGAAGAAGGTATCGCCATTAATGGCACAGTAAAAGTGGTGGAGGCGTTGAAAGCGCGTGGCGAATTAATTGATTACTGCATCGTTGGCGAACCAACCTCAAACAAAGTGGTTGGCGACATGATCAAAAATGGCCGCCGTGGCTCCCTCTCAGGCAAGCTCACAGTGAAAGGTGTGCAAGGCCATATCGCGTATCCGCATCTGGTGAAAAACCCTATTCATATGGTGGCTCCCGCGATTAAAGATATGGTGGAAACGGTGTGGGATAACGGTAACGAATACTTTCCACCCACGTCATGGCAAATATCCAATATGAACGGTGGCACAGGTGCTACCAATGTCGTGCCGGGCGAAGTGGAAATTCTATTTAACTTCCGCTTCTCAACTGCAAGCACTGACGAAAATCTGCGTGAGCGCGTGCATGCCATTCTGGACAAACATGCCTTGGAATATGACCTCGAGTGGGAATATTCACCACCCTACATCACACCACGCGGTAATCTGGTTGAGGCAATTTCAGAGGCCATACAACAGAGTTACGGTGTAACACCCGAACTCTCTACCACTGGCGGCACGTCTGACGGCCGTTTCATCGCGGATATCTGCAAGCAAGTCATCGAATTCGGCCCACTAAACGCAACCATTCACAAGCTTAATGAATGTGTCGCAGTCGCTGATATAGAGCCATTGAAAGACACTTACCGCATCACATTAGAAAAACTGCTCACTACATGATTCACTACCCACGACTGACTGAAGAACTTTTTACCATTCGAGACTGGCTGCGCTTCACCGTCAGCCGTTTTGAGGAGTCTGGCATTTTCTTCGGCCATGGTACTGATAATGCCTATGACGAAGCTGTTTGGCTGATCATGAGTGGCCTGCATTTGCCGATGGATACGCTGGATAATTTTCTTGATGCCGTGATTACGGAAGCAGAACGCAAGCATCTGGCACACCTGATTGAGCGCCGCATTACTGACCGCACACCGACGGCATATTTACTCAGGGAAGCATGGCTCAAAGGATTTAAATTCTACGTAGATGAACGCGTGATCGTACCCCGCTCATTTATTGCAGAGTTGCTTGAGAATGGCCTCAGCCCATGGATAGAATATCAGGAAATGGTCGAAAGTGCTGCCGACATTTGCACGGGCAGCGGCTGTCTTGGCGTACTGATGGCACATGCATTCCCTAATGCCGCGATAGATGTGATTGATATTTCGCCAGACGCAATCGCCGTTGCCAACATCAACATTGCCAACTACGGTTTGCAAGACCAAATCACCGCAATTCAATCTGACATGTTTAGCGCACTGAGTGGCAAGGCCTACGACTTGATTATCAGCAATCCGCCTTATGTGGATGCGCCATCCATAGCGCAACTGCCGCAAGAATATAGAAATGAGCCTCAAATCGCTTTAGGTAGCGGTATTGCAGGGCTGGATCACACCCACACTATCTTGAACGAAGCAGCTGATTACCTGAATGATGGCGGTATTTTGGTAGTAGAAATCGGGCATAACCGCGATGCCCTGATTGAAGCCTATCCAGAATTACCTTTTATCTGGCTAGAGGTTGAGTCTGGTAACGCGTTTGTATTCTTGCTGACGAAAGAACAGCTACTCCAACATTGATAGGGCCAAGAGCCTACCTAAAGATTACCGCTTAGGCTTACTACCCCGTTTTTGCTGCGGACTTGGTACATCAGAGGCCTGCCTGATCCGCCTATTTTGGGCTGGCTTTCTAGGTTTAGTTGCCTGAAAAGGTTTATTGGCTGGTGTAGCAGACTTGTCAGCCTCTTGTCTGGTTTTGGTCACTCTTCTGGGGTTGCGCTGGTTAGCTACCGCCTCAGCGTCAGCGGTCACTGATTCGGTCTTACGCGATTTAGGTGTGAACGGTTGCGAGGCCTTTTCAATTTCACGAGCAGTACGTTGCTTGAATGGCACATGCGGTGCTTCAAGACCAGCCCATTCCAGCAAGCTCACAACCTCCTTAGGTTCCATCTCCATCATCATGCCGCGCTTGATACGCGGTGGCAGGTTGATAGGGCCGAAACGTACACGCATCAAGCGACTAACAGGCAAGGCAAACGCCTCAAAAAGACGACGCACTTCGCGGTTGCGACCTTCGCGCAGGATGACCTGGTACCAGTGGTTAGAGCCTTCGCCACCTTGTGGGCTGATCACATCAAAGCTAGCGGGACCGTCGTCCAGTTCGATACCTTGGGTGAGCTGTAGCATTTGGCCTTCGGTCAATTCACCAAAGATGCGTACGGCATATTCACGCTCGACTTCGTAGCGCGGGTGCATGAAACGATTCGCCAATTCGCCAGAAGTCGTGAATATCAGCAGACCAGAAGTGTTGATGTCCAAGCGACCAATGGCTATCCATTTCGCACCCTTAACCTTGGGCAATTTATCAAACACACTTGCTCGTTTTTCAGGGTCATCCTGGCTAACAATCTCGCCTTCAGGCTTATGGTAAATCAATATTTTCGGTAATGCAGGCTCAAACGGCAGGCTGACTGGTCGGCTATCAATACGCACAATATCGTTAGGCACAACACCTGCGCCCACTTGTGCAACTTGGCCATTAACGGTTACTCGGCCACTAGCAATCAGTGTTTCCATATCGCGGCGCGAGCCTATGCCAGCCAATGCCAACAGCTTGTGCAGGCGCTGTGGGACTGCATCGGGATCAAAAACAACGGGTTTGAATTTTACAGCGCCTGGGTCACGCTGCTGTTTAAAAGGACGAGCCATGAGAGATTGCCAACTAAATAATTAAGGCATTTTACCGCAGATAGTGGAGAAACTCTGATTTAACGCGATTAGGGCAAGATGTTTGCTGCTGGCTGTTAGAAAACCAGGAGCGCAAAGACTAAAGGTCTAGCTGAATCTCAGCCTGGGCAAACGTTTCCATCGGCGGCAAATCAGCCAGTGAAGTTAAGCCCAAATCATCCAGAAAAGTTTTTGTCGTTGCGTAGAGTGATGGTCTGCCCGGCACGTCACGCTGGCCGATGACATCAACCCAATTGCGTTCAATCAGTTGACGCATGATGTTGGGGTTGACTGC
>DATHWP010000079.1:0-26194 GCA_035460505.1 Methyloradius sp.
TCATAAAAATCTAGTTCCACGTGAAACTGTGATTGCAGGCTACGTAAAAAAGTAAGTCCTGGCTCGTAGCTATTGCTGGGCATCAAAACACGGTCGCCCGATTTCAGCAAGGCGAGCAAGGTAGTGCTGATGGCAGATAAGCCAGAAGGCAATAACATGGCGTGTGGCACGCCATCAATCATGGCTAATTGTTGTTCCAGTTTGCGTGTGGTTGGAGTGCCCAGCAAACCGTAGGTGTATTGGTTTTTATCAAGCCAATCACGTTTCCGTAGCTTTTCCACGGTATCAAACACCACGGTAGAAGCCCGTTCCACAGGCGTAGTCAGGCTTTTTAATGAGGCTTTTGGCGAAAAATCTGGTTGAACCAGTTGTGTCCAGCGGGATAGTTTTCGAGACATGTTTGAAACCATTCAAAATGGGTTGGCGTAAAATGCAGGTGAACCATATGGTAATCGATTTCAAAAGCCTCTAGACCGAGATATGATTGTGGCACAAGCTTTATGGCACACTAGCATCAAAGGCAGCCTAAATGACACCCATCAAAACATTCACACAACCATTTGAGATTCTGTTTAACAAGATCAGTGCGCTCTATGGCAAAAGCTTTATCTGGTCGATTATTGTGGTGCTTGGCATCAGCCTGTTTGTCTGTGTACTGGTGTTTACCTTTTTCAATTCGGCGGCGCCTACCACCTTAACTATTGTGAGTGGCCCTGACGGCAGCATTTTCAGGAAAACGGCGGACAAATACAAAGTGATTCTGGAAAAACAGGGTATCAAGGTCAAGATTATTCCGTCGGATGGCTCAAGTGATAACCTGGATATTCTGATGAACCCTAAAATCAAGGTGGATGTTGGCTTTGTGCAAGGAGGTTCGTTGGAAGAGAAAGCTAATAAGCCAGAAAATCTATTGTCTCTAGGTAGTATTTCTTACCAGCCTTTAATGATTTTTTATCGTGGTGAGCCTAAAACCCTGATTTCTGAATTTAAAGGTAAGCGCATTGATATAGGCGAAGACGGCAGTGGTACGCACTCACTGGCCATCGCCTTGTTAAAAGCCAATGGTATCAATACGGATGACAGCAAATATCTGATAGAAAAATATCCTGGCGATGCAGTACGTGCTTTGCTGGATAATCATATAGATGCGATTTTTGTGATGGGCGATTCAGCCTCACTTGAATTAATCCAGAAGCTGATAAAAACGCCAGGTATTCAGCTATTTAACTTTGTGCAAGCCGATGCATATGCACGCCGCATCAAATATTTGAATAAAATCCAGATACCAGAGGGCGCACTTGATCTGGGCAAAAATATTCCAGAAAACGATATTTCCCTTATTGCGCCGACGGTAGAATTGATCGCCAGGGATACTTTGCATCCCGCCCTCTCGGACATGCTGTTAGAAGCGGCAAAAGAGGTACACGGTACGGCGGGCTTAACGAGAAAAGCTGGTGAATTCCCTTCGCCTGTGGAGCATGAGTTTAAAATCAGCCCAGATGCAACGCGCTATTATGCTTCTGGTAAAAGCTTTTTATACCGCAATTTCCCATTCTGGATGGCGAGCCTGATTAATCGCATGTTGGCAGTGATTGTGCCAATCGCTTTGTTGCTGATCCCTAGCTTGAGAATTGCCCCAGCAGTTTATCGCTGGCATATGCAATCGAGGATTTATCCTTGGTATAAGGCATTATTAGAGCTTGAGCGTGATGCATTTTCTGCCCAGGCGGATGAAAGCAAACGTGAGGCTTTGTTAAAGCAGTTGGATTACATTGAGGCATCAGTGAACAAAATCAAAATCCCAGCCACGTTTGGTGATTTATTTTATGGGTTACGCGGTCACATCAGCTTTGTGCGTCAGCGTTTGCTTGCCGAACAACAAACTGTAGATACGTAAAAGTACTTATAAAGACTTATTTATGGCGGCCGTTATAAAGTGTTAAAGAGCGTTTAGTTAAATACAAGGAAGTGTAGGTATGACATCTCGAATCTCTATGGAGGCGCAAAATGCTTATAGAAAAGGCGTATTTGCAGGTAAGCAGCGTCTAAAATCTAAAGCTCCAGAAAGCATTTCTTTGTATTTAATCGGCTTATGGCAACAAGGGCATTCAGTTGGCCTGCAGATGACCGCAACAAAGCCTTTACCACCTAAAAATCTTACAGAAGAAAATCAGCTTGTTTCAGAAAATCTGCCACACCTTGCAGATTTCTTGAATGAAGATGTAGCAAAAGAGGCTATGGCCGAAGAGTCAGCCAAGCAAAACAAAACTCAAGATGCAGTAGATAAAACCCACGAGTTGTATGGTTTTACAGCAGAGCTAGCAACATGACTAAACTCTTCGGCTTTATCGGCATTGCGCATTTTTAAAAGGGCCTAATCTTTTAACCCAGCCTTCCCCCGGCGATATTTGTGCGCAAATACGATGTGCATTCAACTTACTTTCCCATATATACCAGGCAGCGGGTTCAGCTTGAGCATTTGTAGTGCTAGTAGCAGCAAGCCACAGCATGCAAATTAAAAGTCGAGCGCTGGTTTTCATTGGGGTTCCTTAAGTCACACAAACTATAAAATCAATCAGAGTGGCATTCAAGCTTATAATTCTGCAAACCCATTAAATGAAAGCCCATCAGCATGTCCAAGATTGTCGTCGAGCATCAACCATCTGTCAGCCGTTTAGAAACCCTAGGCGTTAGCAAGTGGCCTACCTGGCAAAAAGAAGTGTCCGTATTCCCATGGTTTTTTCCAGAGCAGGAAATTGCTTACATTCTTGAAGGTGAATGCGTGATTACGCCAGAAGGTGGCGACCCAGTGAAGTTTGGCAAAGGTGATTTGGTGACTTTTCCTGCGGACATGTCGGCTAGTTGGGAAGTGATACAACCCTTGCACAAGCATTATCAGTTGGACGGTAGCTTTATTGGCAGGATCGCGCGTCGCGTTAAACGTGCTTTAAAGCTCTAGATATTGGCAATGGCATGCTCTACAAAGCATGCCACTTAACACATTAGTTTGACGGACTACTCGCGTTAATTGCTTTGATAATCTTGTCTGTAATATCGGCATCTTTACCCACATAAGCAGCGCTGCCATAAAATATCAGGTCGTAACCTTCGTTGGCGGCGACTGTTGCTACCGCTTTATTCACGCGGTCTTGCAGGTTGGACATTTCCTCGTTTTTTCTCTGGTTAAAGTCTTCAGAGAGCTCTCTCTGCTTGCGCTCAAAATCAATCTGCATTGTGCTTAGTTCTTGCGATCTCTTGCGACGGTCAGCTTCAGACATAGTGGGTAAATCTTTATCCATGCCGGCTTGTTTATCTGCGATCTGTTTTTTGAGTTTGTCTAGGTCTGCATTGCGTGGACCAAACTCGTTTTGCAATTTTTTGCCGGCTTCTAAAGAAATAGGCGATTGCATGATTTTATCAATCTGCACATAACCCATTTTAGTGACATCGGCTTTGGAGACCGTAGCGATTGATGTTAAAGCTAGAATCAAGAGGCAGGGGAGTAGTTTTTTCAAAGCATGTCTCAGTATATAAAGTTAAGTTACAAGACTACCTTAAACGGCATAGTCTGTTCAATACAGCTTAAACGCAGATTAAGGTAATCGAGATGACAAGAGCTAGGTAAATTTTGTATCGCAGGTAATCAGTGTTTGATTGATGTAACGATTAAACGCCGTGGTCTTTCAACCAGTCACGCGTGAGTTTCCAAGCATAAGTGGCTGCAGTTTTATCATAGGTTGGACGGTAATCGGCATTAAAGCCGTGATTGACGCCAGGGAATACAATAATTTCAGAGCCACTGCCAGATTTACTGATACCAGCCTGCATTTTATCAATGGCAGGAGCGGTGATCATAGAGTCATTGCCAGCATACAAGCCTAATACAGGTACTTTTAGCGTTTCAGCAATATCCACTGGGTCGTTGGCCTTGATGTCACTTTTCATGCCGTCTAACAGGCCGTAATAGGCAACGCCTGCTTTTACCGCTGGGTTGTGTTTGGCATATAACCAAGTGGTGCGGCCACCCCAACAGTAACCCACAATGCCAAGTTTTTCAGTATTTGCATGACCACTAGCTTTGGCAAAAGCTAATGTTGCATCAAGGTCAGACATGACTTGATCATCTGGCACTTTAGCCACTACGGTAGAAAGTATTTCACCAATATCCGTCATCTTAGAAACATCACCTTGACGTGCAAAGAGCTCAGGCGCAATGGCGTAGTAACCCAGCTTGGCAAAGCGGCGGCACATATCCTTGATGTGCTCATGTACCCCAAAAATCTCTTGAGAAACCAAAACCACAGGATATTTACCTGCTTTTGCAGGCATCGCACGATAAGCGGGGATTTTGCCATCACTCACAGGAATACTCACTTCACCAGCTATCAGGCCGCTGCTGTCGGTGACAATCGTATCTGCCATGACAGGTTGCGTAGCAACGGCAAAACCAACCGCCAGTGAGGTCATGATAAAACCACGGCGGGTAAAACCTTCAGGCTGGGTTTCTACAACAGGGTTTTGAAAATCAATGGATTTAAGGCCAAATTCGGATAGTTTCATGGGTTTCCTTGCGTAACAGGTAAATACTAAAAACTCAGAGCATGTTAAAAGCCGCAAGTTTCATTCATGTGTAATTTAATCGGCCTTTAAATGCAAGGCCGAGTTGAGCATATCAATCACCTCTGCCCAATCGGCATCGTTCAGAATCTCATCTCTGAGAAACGCCTTCTGCGAATCTGTCCAGAAAGCGGCATCTGCCAGTGGTAAGCCATGTGGGAGTGGGGTATGAGTGGCGAGAAACTGGCTGATCGAAGCTTCGTCAGAGGGTAAACCGAGTTGATCAAACAGATTTGACATGGTGTGCATGAGGCTATCCATAGGGTTTCCTTATAAAATTCACAAGTGCATGGAGAAAAATATTACTCTTCCACAAGCGAGGATGATAGAAAGCATTTATGAATATCGATTTAAAAAAGGCAGTATCAGCCGCATTGCAGGGTGATTGGACGACCGCGCATGAAATAGCGCAAGAGTCAGACGAGCAGACCGCCTGCTGGATACACGCGGTACTGCACAAAATAGAAGGCGACGAAAGCAATAGCCGCTACTGGTATAGTCGCGCCCGAAAACGCTATGAAGACTTTGCAGATAGCACCAGCGAGCTCAAGGCGATTGCCCAGTTCTTAGAGAACAAGTCACTGGATAATCAGTAACTCAGGCAATTAATTCAGACTTCTACAGGTTGTACTTCTTGTAGTGTTTTGCCAGAAAAACGCCTCACCAGTCGCACCTTGAATTCATCCACGATCTCAAACACCACGGGGATTACCAGCAAACTCAATATGGTTGATGTCATCAACCCACCAATTACCGCCATCGCCATTGGTGCGCGAAAGCTGGAATCCCCCTCAAGCCCAAGTGCCATGGGCAGCATGCCAGCAATCATGGCAATGGTAGTCATCAGGATAGGGCGTGAGCGCTTGTGACAAGCATCGATAATAGCCGCTGTGCGATCCAACCCATGATCACGGCGCGCTGTAATCGCATACTCCACTAATAGAATGGAGTTTTTGGTGACGATGCCCATCAACATAATCAGCCCAATGAGCGAAGGTAAAGACAGGCTATAACCAAGCAAAGCCAGCAAACCTAGCGCGCCACCCACAGCCAATGGCAGGGCTGCCAGCACGGTAAAAGGCTGCAAGAAGTCGTTAAATAACAGCACCATGACGCCATAAACGCAGAATACCCCAGCGACCATTGCTAACAAGAAACCACCAAATAACTCAGCCTGACGCTCAGTATCACCTGAAGCTACGCGATGCACGCCCGCAGGCAATTTCTGTAAAGATTTAAGCTGGTTCACTTCTTTGGTAACGTCACCTAATGGCCTGCCTTGTAACTCGATGCTGATAGTGATGTTGCGTCTGCGGTCGTAGCGATCTATCTGCGCTGGGCCACCATTGATAGTGACATCGGCCACATTCTGTAATGGAATGGTGCCATCACTACTTTTTACGCGGAGCTGTTTCACGGTTTCAAGATTATCGCGCGCATTCTGTTCCAGCATCATGCGGATGGGGATTTGCCGTTCAGGCAGATTAAGCTTGGGCAGTGAGACATCGTAATCTCCAGTGGTTGCCACACGCACTGCCTGCCCGATAGCCTGTGCTGTAACGCCATATTCGGCGGCTTTGGCAAAGTTGGGGCGAATCACGATCTCTGGCCGCAACAGGCTGGCGGAAGAAGTGATATTGCCAAGGTTAGGCAAGGTGCGTAAGTCGCTAGTGACTTTTTGCGCGGTATCCTGCAACAAGGCGGCATCGTCGCCAGCAAGCACTACGGTGAGTTTTTCACCGTTGCCGCCATAGCCTATCGAAATACGCGCGCCCGGGATTTGATTAAGCTTAGTGCGGATTTCTTTCTCAATCTGCTGTTGTGTGCGTTTACGCTCGCCAATACTGGCAAGTGTTGCAGTCAGTATGGCTTTACGTACATCGCCTGTGGTGCTTGCAGCGCTGCCCGCGCTGGTGCCTGTGCCGATGGAGGTATAGATGTTCTCGACTTCTTTGATCGGCTGAATTAGGGTGCGCGCCTGTTCGGCTAAGGCCATGGTTTGCTCTATGGTGCTACCGGGTTGCGATTCAACCGTTACCGTTGTTTGCGCAGTATCACCAGCTGGCAGAAAGCTAGAAGGTAAGCGGCTGACCAGTGCGATCGAGGCGATAAAAAATATCGCTGTGGCTATTGAAGTGAGCACTGGATGCGTGAGGCACCAGCGAACAGCGCCGAGATAGCGCTTCATCACGGTGCCATCTTCTTTGTGCGCAGGTTGGTCTTTAAGTAAATAGGCCGCCATCATGGGCGTGAGCAGGCGTGCCACAAGCAATGAGGTGAGCACGGCAATGGCGGCTGTCCAGCCGAATTGCTTGAAGAATTTGCCTGGAATGCCACTCATGAAAGCCGTCGGAAGAAACACTGCAACTAAAGTAAGAGAGGTGGCGATGACGGCAAGCCCAATCTCATCAGCGGCCTCCAGTGCTGCTTGAAACGGCGGTTTTCCCATACGCAAATGGCGCACGATATTCTCCACTTCTACAATTGCATCATCGACCAGAATCCCCACCATCAATGTAAGCGCGAGCAAGGTAATGACATTCAGTGAGAAGCCAAGAATGCTCATCACGGCAAATGTGGGAATCACGGATAACGGCAATGCGATGGCAGATACAAAAGTGGCGCGCCAGTCTCGTAAAAACAACCAGACGACCAGCACAGCCAGCAACGCGCCTTCGTACAGAGCATCCATGGACACCTTGTAGGAAACTTCCACCGGCCGCACTGTGTTACTGATTTCTTCGATCTTGATGCGCGGATTATCTTCCATCAGTTTAGCGACGGCGGCACGTACGGCTTTAGCGACTGAAATCTCACTGGCGCCGCGCGCGCGAAATACCTGGAAACTGATGATAGGCTTGCCATCTAGCAAGGCAATCTGGCGCCGCTCAGCCATGCCATCCTTGATGGTCGCTACTTCGTCCAGCCTGATTTTGCGGCCATCACTCAACGGAATGCTCATCGCCGCAATTGCTTCGATGCTGTTCACATTGCCGATGGTACGCATGGTCTGCTCCATGCCACCCAGATTACCACGCCCGCCCGGGGCTTCTTGCTGCACGCTGACTAATTGGCTGGAAAGCTCGCTGGCTGTGACATTCATTGCCTGCAGTTTCAAAGGGTCAAGGCGAATAGCCACTTCGCGGTTGATACCGCCTAACCGCGTTACCTTGCCTACGCCTTTAACAGGTAACAGGGTTTTACTGACGGTGTTATCCACAAACCAGGAGAGATCAGCCTCGTCCATGTAATCGGTATGGATGGCAAAAGTCATCAATGCGCCGCCTGGCGTATTAACGCGGGAAATGATGGGTTCTTGAACGTCTGCTGGCAATTGTGGCCGCACACGGGTGACAGCATCACGTACGTCATTCACCGCTTCCTGCAGGTCTTTTTCAAGCTCGAATTCCACCAGTGTGGTGCTGTTGCCGTCGCTCACGGTTGAGGTGATGTGCTTGACTGCGCCTATGCCAGAGATCGAATCTTCGACGATGCGCGTGACCGTGGTCTCAAGTTGCGAGGGCGTGGCACCGGGCAAGTTAACAGTCACAGTTACTGTTGGTAAATCGAAGTCAGGGAAATTTTGTACCCCGAGCGCTTTAAAACCAACAAAGCCTGCTGCGGTAAGAATAATAAACAGTAATATTGCAGGCGTAGGCTTGCGTATGGACCATGCGGAGAAATTCATTACTGAGCTCCGTCTTTATTGGTATTGTTAGTACTTACTGACACCAAATCGCCATCGTTCACAAAGCTGGCGCCAGACAAAATCAGCTTGTCTTCTGTGCTCAGGTTATTGCTGACTTCAATCTGTTGATCCTGGCGTCTGCCAGTCGTGACCTTAATTTGATGGGCGCGGTTTTCAGTATCCACTTTCATCACATAATTATTGCCATCGCGAAACATGATGGTTGATTCAGGCACTGTTAAGGCTGGTTTAATACCCGTAGAAAATAAGCCCTTGACGTACATGCCTGCAGTTAAGCCGCTGTGGGCGGGCAAATCAACATAGACCAATCCATAGCGCGTACTGCTATCAATGGTAGGCGCAAGCTGGCGTACCGACCCCGTGACTTGCTTGCCATCAGGGCGCAATAGCGTGACGGCCTTGCCAGATTGTATGCGCCCCAAGTTTTCAGCATCGACTTCGGCGCGCCATTCAAGACGGCTATTGCGAATCAGCTTGAAGAGCTCACTCCCAACAGTGCCCACCGCACCAACCGTGGCGGTGCGTGAGGAAATCACGCCATCATCGGGCGCGATGATTTTGGCATAGCGAATTTTGAGTAATGACGCATCACGTAAGGCCTTGGCTGATGCCAGATTAGCATTCGCTGTCGCAGCGGTGGTTTGGTACTGTGTAATATCCTGCTGGCTGATAGAGCCTGTGGTTTCAAGGAGTTTGGCGCGATCATATTCACTATTGGCTTTGCCGAGATTGGCGTCTGCTAGTGCAACTGCAGCCTCTTGCTGTGCTAAGTCAGTCCGTAATGAATCTTCATTAAACTGCGCCAGTAACTGGCCTTTGTGTACCTGGTCGCCCACATTCACCAATACGCTGTCCAGCTTTACGCCACCCACTTCAACGCCAATCGTGGCTTCTTGCCAAGCTGCAACATTGCCGCTGGCAGTGATTTGCTCTTGCCAGTCTCTAACGGCTGGTGAAACGAGTTCAACGGCGATGACAGGTTGTGCCTTTGCAGCATCACCGTTTGGCGATTTTGAGCCGCAAGCTACTAGGCTTATTACTAAACCTATCCCAAGCCCTGAGATTAAAAGTGTGCGGACAGATGCGCGCGTGAATCGTGAATCAAGAATGTAGGTCATGGTGTAGTTTTCTCAGGGTTAGTCTCAGCTACATTTTTTACGGGTTGCCAGCCGCCGCCTGCGGCCTTATATAAGGCAACCCATGCTGCACTGCGTTCCAGCTTGGCTGCTGCTAGTTGTTCACGGCTTGAAAGCAAGGTGCGTCTCACCTGTTCAAGCTCAAGCAAGCTGGCCGCGCCGAGCTGGTATTTTTGTTGTATGGATGCAAAATAACGGCTGTAACGCTCTTCTGCTTTTTCAGCGCTGACTTCACGTCGTGTGATTGAATCTACCCGCACCAGCGCATTTTCCACTTCTTGCACGGCGGTTAATACTTGGCTGCGGTAGGTCGCTAAAGCTTGGTCATATTTGGCGCGTGCGGCTTCTACATTGGCAGCACCACTGCCACCATCAAAAATCGGTAACGATAGTGATGGCCCAAACGACCAGGTGTTGTAACTTTGCGATGAGATTGAAGTGACACCAATCGCGCCAGTCAAACTGATTGAAGGTAATCGCTTGGCGATCGCTACACCGATATTGGCGCTTGCTGCATTGAGTGAACGCTCAGTGGCAGCAACATCAGGCCGTTGCGAAATAGTGATTGCAGGTATTGCAGGCACACCCTTCGCTGGGGGCATTGGTATTTGCGCAACTTTAGTCGCTAGCTGTTGTTCAACTTCGGCATAGGGCAGGCTGGTGAGCGCCACCAATTGATTCACGTATTGCGCACAATTGCTTTTCTGCGTCTCTAGCTTGGTTTCGCTTTCGGCAATCGCCGCTTCCGTTTGCATCTGGTCTGAAGGCGGCACAAACCCAGCCTTCAGTTTGAGGTTGGTGAGGCGGTCGGTTTCAAGGTTAGAACCCAGTTCGGTTTCATAAACATTCACTAATGTTTCGCATTGCCGTAGATTAATGTAAGCGTTTGCTACCTCCGCAGCCAAGCTTACGCGGGCATCATTCCAATTGAATTCAGAAGACGCCAAATTAGCGCGGCTCGCTTCAACGCCCCGGCGAATTTTGCCAAACAGATCGATTTCCCAGCTTGCATCTAGGCTGGCGGTTTGAGTTGTCTGCTCATTGTTACCTGCGCTGGTGGTAATGCCTGTTGTGTTGCCCCCGAAACTCGTGCCACTTTTCGCGCGAGTCACACCAGCGCTGCCATCTAAAGTAGGTAACTGATTAGCTTTTTGAATTCTCAGATTAGCCCGAGCCTCTCTTACACTGCCCACGGCTTTAGCGATGCTGGGATTATTCTTTTCTGCCTGTTCAATCAGGCTGGTCATGGCAGGGTCATTAAACTGCTGCCACCATTGCGCAAGGTTCTTTAACTCGCCGCCATGCGGCAATTTGGCATGCCACTGATCGGCAATGCCCACTTGTTCAGGCGCTGGTTTTTGATAGTTCGGCCCCACCATACAAGCCGTCAGCGAAAAACTAAGCATCACGAAGCTCAGCGTTTTAAACGTGGGAGGCTTATTCAACATGGATTTAATCGCCATCTGGAATATTCTCCAGCATGCGTGTAAGCAGGCTTTTGAGGGTTGCCAACTCATCACTATTAAAACTACTTAGATGCAAATTCATGCTCTTAAACAGTACCGCAGGTATTTGCGCAGCCAAGCGCTGGCCTTCTTCTGTCAGTTCTAAATTAACAACACGTCTATCATCCGTGCTACGTGTTCTTACCAGCAAACCTTTAGATTCCAAACGATCCAGCATGCGGGTCACGGCGCCAGTATCTATATTGGCTATATTGGCCAAATCCGCTGCCGTCTTTGCATATCCTTTAGCAATCGCCATGATAGGCGCCCATTGCATGGCGGTCAGATCAAGTGGCGCAATATGCTTATCCACAGTTCGTAGAATCGCAAAGTGCACATTTTTGATTAAAAGCAATATCGAATCCTCCGGCCCAGAAGGTTCGGGGATGGCAATATTTGTAGGGGTATTTTTAGATATTTCAGTCATGGCAACAAATTAACTGCCTAGACAGTGATTGTCAAGACAGCTAATTGTAAGGTTCTGTAAATCTATGTAGAAGTGGTGGGTCGTTTAGTGCGGAAGTAAATATTTAATAATTAACTTGAACGCGATAGCCAGAGACTTTTTCGCCATGGGTGGTAAGGGCTAGATTGATATGCAGCTCTTCACCGGCGGGAATGCCGTCAGTAATCTTTGTGTTGGGCGGTAAATACTCACTCGGTTTGAATGTGCGGCGCAGTGAAGGAGCATCGTTAGCATCGGTCAGTGTCAGTTCCAGCATGGGGTACGCTTGTGGGAACTCAGCATTATTAATGAGAGTGCTGGATAGATGAATAACATCCGCATGTTCAGTATCTTCTTGAATGCTGGAGTCATCGATGACTAATAGTTTTATATTTTTTGGTAACTCTACTGTGCATCTTAGTTTGGCACAGGCTTGTACCAGGTAAGGTTTTAAACCTGGCAACATGATAGATATCTGACTTCTCAGATAATAGGTTGTTTGAGTTAAAGCAATAATTACTAGAATTACTGCCAATAATATCGAGAGCCCCTTGCGACGGCTTTGTTTTTCCGGAACTGGTTTGGCTAAGGTGGAAATGCTATCAATAAAAGACGCAGGCGCTTCTTCTGGCTCAGGCTTCGTTAATATTGGTTCACTGACTGCTGAATTTTCGGTGATTTTTTCAGGTACATCATTAGTAATCTCAGGTTCGATAACTACTGGCTCGATTCTATAATCGACGAGATCGGCATGAGGCGATCGAGTAGGGTCTTCACCGATGTTAGTTTTAGTGGGAGCAGCTAGGCTAGTAAAGTCTGTTTGATCGAAAGCATCACCAAGTTGCTCTGAAGTAGGTTCTTCATTAGGCGTATGTGCGAGGTCATCAAAGGTAGTGGCAGCGAAAGGGTCATCATCTGACTTCGTCTCTGAAGTCTCAGATGATACTTCGGGTTTAATTTCCGTTGAAGACTCAATCTCAATCGGTACTTCAGGTTCTACTATTTCTGGCCAGGTAATTTCGGTCTCAGGAGTGGACTCAATTGTTTCTGATTCAGTAGCAATGGCTTCTATAGCAACTTCTTCTGGCGCTGGAGTTTCAGCGGCCGCAATTTCTACCGTTTCGCCAAGTTTATCCAATGCATTAAAAACAAGATCGCATCGGCCGCAACGCACATCCCCGCGATGCGCTGCCAAGTGTTCTGGCTTAACCAGGAAGCTTGTAGCGCAAGCAGGGCAAGTCGTGACGAGACTCATCTTTTAGTGCCTGTCAGTAACACCCAGCTATCCATAAAAGCGGGAGGGTGCATATCGAACCATTGTGCATAAATGCTAGAAACTTGTTCGGTTTGCTCGCGTAAAATACCAGAGAGTGCGATGTGGCCATATGATTTGCAGGCTTTAGCTAACGCTGGTGCAAGTACCGATAAAGCACTGGATAAGATATTGGCTACAACGATATCGTATATGTCTTCAGGCAAGTCTTTAGGCAGGTAAAACTTGGCATCCACGGCATTTTGTTCCGCATTGAAGCCGCTGGATAAAATGGCCTGTTCATCAATATCAGTACCAATGACTTTGGCTGCGCCGAGCTTTTTGGCAGCGATGGCCAGAATGCCAGAACCGCAACCGTAATCGAGTACTGTATCTTGCTGGTTGATGTGATCAGCTAGCCAAGCCAGACATAGATGGGTAGTAGGGTGACTACCTGTGCCAAAGGCCAAGCCAGGGTCAAGCACGATATTGAGCGCCTCAGGGTTAGGTGCGCTATGCCAGGTCGGGACTATCCATAGATCATCACGAATACGGATGGGGTCAAACTGGGATTGCGTAGCGCGCACCCAGTCTTGTTCCTGAATAATCTCGGTGCTGTATGGCAGGTCTTGCAGGCCAGTGGCGTTGGCGAGGGACCGCATGACGTCTTTAACGATGATCTGCTCATCAAACAAAGCGCTGACAATGTTCTGCTGCCAAATACCTGGAGGAGGGTCGCCAGGTTCGCCGAAGATTGGTTGCTCATCAGGTGTTTCGGCATTGGCATCCTCAATAATGGCCGATAGCGCGCCAATATCCATTAGTGAATCACTAATCAGCTCGGCGGTATTGTCTTTCGCTTCGATTTTGAGGGATAACCATGCCATGGCTGCGTAAGCTCCGCTTACTTGGAGCTGATGCCCAATTTGTGTTCCAGATAATGAATACTGGTTCCGCCCACATGAAAAGCTGCGTCATTCATCAAATCCAAATGCAAAGGCACATTGGTTTTAATGCCTTGAATCACCATTTCAGAAAGGGCAATACGCATTTTTGCGATGGCTTGCTCGCGCGTATCGGCATACGAAATCAGCTTACCTATCATTGAATCGTAATGCGGTGGCACCAAGTAGTTCTGGTAAGCATGCGTATCAACGCGAATACCAGGGCCACCTGGCATGTGGAACGTAGTAATGCGCCCTGGGGACGGCACAAAGTTATACGGATCTTCAGCATTGATACGGCATTCAATCGCGTGGCCATGATATTGAATATCGCGCTGGCGGAAAGCTAGTTTTTCGCCCGCAGCAATCTTGATCTGCTGTTGCACGATATCAATACCGGTAATCATCTCGGTCACAGGGTGCTCAACCTGTACTCGGGTATTCATTTCAATGAAATAAAATTCATTGTTTTCATACAAAAACTCAAAAGTGCCCGCACCGCGATAATTGATACGGCGACAAGCGTCAGCACAACGCTCGCCTACTTTGTCCCTTAATTTCTGGCTGATGCCAGGCGCAGGTGCTTCTTCTAATACTTTTTGGTGACGACGCTGCATGGAGCAATCACGCTCGCCCAGATAGACGGCATTGCCATGCTGGTCTGAGAGTATCTGTATCTCGATATGGCGTGGCTGTTCGAGGAATTTTTCCATATAGACCACAGGGTTGCCAAAGGCAGCCTGGGCTTCAGCTTTGGTCATATTGACTGAGGCGATCAGTGCAGCTTCGGTGTGAACCACGCGCATCCCGCGCCCACCGCCACCGCCAGCAGCTTTAATAATGACTGGATAACCTATCTTTTTAGCAATCATGATGATGGCTTCAGGGTCATCAGGCAGCGCACCGTCTGAGCCTGGTACGCAAGGCACGCCAGCAGCTCTCATTGCATTTTTTGCGCTGACTTTATCGCCCATCAGGCGAATAGTCTCAGCACGCGGGCCGATAAATACAAACCCACTTTGCTCTACACGTTCAGCAAAGTCGGCATTTTCGGAAAGGAAGCCATAACCTGGGTGTATCGCCTCGGCATCGGTGACTTCGGCCGCGCTGATGACAGCGGGAATATTCAGGTAGCTCTGGCTAGAAGGTGCAGGGCCGATACATACAGACTCATCAGCCAGCTTTACATATTTGGCTTCACGGTCTGCTTCAGAGTGTACTGCAACGGTTTTAATACCGAGTTCACGACAAGCGCGCTGTACTCGTAAGGCTATTTCGCCACGGTTAGCGATTAGAATTTTCTCAAACATGGTAAGCGATTATCCGATTATAAATAGTGGTTCGCCGTACTCAACTGGCTGGCCGTTCTCAACCAGGATTGCTTTGATCACGCCGCTATGGTCAGCTTCAATTTCATTCAGCAGTTTCATGGCTTCAATAATACAAAGCGTATCGCCAGTGTTGACGGTGCTACCTATATCAATAAAAGATTTTGCATCGGGAGATGGTGAGCGGTAGAAAGTGCCAACCATTGGAGATTTCACCACATGGCCTTCAATCACTGGGGGTACATCAGCTGCTGGGGCTACTGCAGCAACAGGGGCTGCAGCTGGCGCTGGCTGATAATATGGCTGGGCATAATGCACCGCACCTTGCGCTCCGGGGATGTTGCGGCTGATACGTACTTTTTCTTCACCTTCAGTGAGTTCAAGTTCTGAAATGCCAGATTCTTCAACTAAGTCGATTAATTTTTTAAGTTTGCGTAGATCCATGATTAACCTCTATTAGCGCGATGATTGCTTGCGCGGATTTGATTATTGTATTGATGGAGAATTTAACTGACTGATCGCGTAATCAAGCGCTGACAAATAGCCTTGCGCCCCAAGCCCACTAATTACACCAACTGCAATATCGGTGAAGTAGGAATGATGGCGAAAAGCCTCGCGAGAATATACGTTAGATAAATGTACTTCTATAAATGGAATACGTACTGCGGCCAAAGCGTCACGCAAAGCCACAGAGGTATGGGTAAAAGCAGCAGGATTGATAATCAGAAAATCAACAGGCTCTGTTGCCAGCACCTGTACCTTGTTGATTAACTCAGCTTCAGCGTTACTTTGAAAAGATTTAAGCGCAATACCAGCACTTTTCGCTTTATCAGAGAGAAGCTTGTCAATATCAGCTAGCGTGTTTTTACCGTAATGTTCTGGCTCACGCAAACCCAACAGATTCAGGTTGGGTCCATGCAACACCAATACAGATTTTGTGCTTTTAGCGACCATATTTGATGGTTTTTTGTAACCATAGGCTGTAATTCATGGTCGCAAGTTTGCCGCAAATAGGGGGATATTGTCCAGTGAATTGACGATATTTAAAGAAATTAACCGTTTTTGCAGTTAATTTTTTAGAAATTTTTGGGCTGGTTATGGTTTTGTCAGCAGTGGCACTATGGCCGCTTCGAGCATCGCTTGATTTATGCTGCCAGAAAAGCTTTTTATGATTTTACCGCTGGCATCAATAATCACTGTGTAAGGTAAAACCCCTTGGTAGTTGCCCAGATTGTCGCTCATCTCTGAACCTTCCATATCTCCGGCCAACAGGGGATAGCTGACTTTGATTTTATTGGTATATGCAGCCATCTTTTCGTGGTCTTCAACGGAAATACCTAACACTACTAAGCCACTGGCAGCATATTTATCATATACGGCTGATAGATCAGGCATTTCTTCGCGGCACGGCTGGCACCATGATGCCCAGAAGTTGACCACGCTGACCTTGTTTTGCCACTGGCTCAGGGCTTGTGTTTTACCTTGTGTATCAGGCCATGCGGAGGCATATAAAGATTTGGTGGACAATAAACTGAGGTTGGGCGCGTCATCCTCAGATATAACCAAGTAAATAGTGCCAGCTAAGAGCAGCAAAAAAGTGCCGGCAATCCAGTAAGGCCATTTTTTTCTAGGTGTTTTGGGAAGCATAATGACTGGCAGCCTGGAAGCTAATGAAGCTTATCTAATATAGTAAGGAAGGCATCTGTGCTTCTATAACCAATTGTTCTTGCCTGCGCAATTTCTTGACCTGCACCATCAAAGAAAATAATGCCTGGAGGCCCGAACAGATTAAAACGCTTTAACAATGCAGTATCTTCCGCCGAGTTCTGTGTCACATCAGCTTGCAATAACACGATGTTTTGCAGCGCATTAGCCACGCGTGGATCGCTAAACGTGAATTGCTCCAACTCTTTGCAGGCGACACACCAATCGGCATAAAAATCCAGCATCACGGTTTTGCCAGCGGCATTTTTAATAGCATTATCTAGCTCAGTAACGCTTCGCACACGTTGAAAAGGCAAGCTTTTGTTTTGTTCAACATTAGCCCCAGATTTCAAGCCAGACAAAGGTTGCAAGGCTGATTTGGCACCAGATGCAGCTCCTATGATGAGCATTGCGCCTAATAACAGCATGATGATACCTAGGCTTTTGCATAAACGAGCCCAGCCGCCACTGCTTGCATCCAGCCTATCAAATGCACCTATATAAGTGGCGGGTACGATGAGTAATGCTGCCCATAGCAACAATTGCAGACTAATTGGAATCACAGGCGCAATTAGCCAAACCGCTACTGCAAGCATCACCACACCAAAGAATTTGCGAACAGTGACCATCCAAGGCCCTGCTTTTGGTAACAAGCCAGCAGATAAACCAATCACCAATAGGGGTATGCCCATGCCGATTGCCATTGAAAACAGCGCAACACCGCCCAGCAACACATCATGCGTTTGACTGATGTAGATCAACGCCCCAGCCAAGGGTGCTGCAACACAAGGGCTCACGATTAAAGCGGAGAACGCGCCCATGATAAATAAGCCGATAAAACGTCCACCATTAAAACGGCTGGATGTGTTGAGAAGAGTATTTTCAAATTTTGAAGGTAATCTAAGCTCATAAAAGCCGAACATGGAAAATGCCAGCAAAACGAATATAAATGCAGAGAATCCAAGTACCCAGGCATTTTGTAACGCACTACTTAGTAGATGACCAGATAGGCCAGCCCCTATGCCCGCTAATGTGTAGGTCATCGCCATCCCCAGGGTATAGGCAAGGGATAAGTTGAATACTCGCAGTCGGCTAGGTTTAGATGTTGCGTTTTGTGATTGCGCATCGCGTACGATCATGCCAGATAGAATGGGGATCATCGGCAACATGCACGGGGTGAACGACAGCAATAAACCAAAGCCAAAAAAACCAATGGCAATCAGCCATAACTTGCCACTTTTTAATAAATCAGTTGCGTCGTTATCGCTGTTTGAATTGGTCGTAATAGGGTTTGGTGCTGCATTAGTAGAAACATCAGAAAGTAGTGCTACTTCCAATGTTTTCTGGATGGGCGCATAACATAAGCCTTTTTCACTGCAACCTTGATAACTGGCGAGTAATGAGAGCGTGTTTGGGCTGCTATTTTGCGACGAACTTTCAGAAGGGTGGAGATGTATGAGCGCTTCAAAATTCTTGTGGAATACGTGCGTTTCACCAAAGGTTGGGTCTTGTTTGATATCACCTGGCGGCAAATCTATGTTGTTGATACTGGTCGTTTTTGTGCCATTAGTCACTGGCGCAATATCAAACTTAATGCGCTCACGATAAATATAATGACCAGGCGCAACCTGAAATACCACTCGTAAGGTTTTGCTATCCAGCGCCTCAACCGAGATTTTAAACGCTTGGTCAGGGCTAAGAATTTCGTCATCATCATTGCTGCTTTGGGTAAAAATATTTCTACCTAAAGAGGATTCAGCCAATGCGGAGGAGGTCGCTAATACAGGCAACAAGCTACATAAGCATAATAAAAGCCTGAGCAATGCAGCTTTAAAGTGACTTTTGATGACCAACGGTAATTTCCCCAATAATGCTTGATAACTTAAGTGATACTTAAACAGGATATTCTTTAGAATTAGTATTGATCCAGTTTAAATAGGCTTCTTCTAGGATGCCATTGATACTGACATGGATGATTTCGGTAAGTTCGGAAGGGTGCAAGATGCTGGCATTGTATGCTCGTTCTAATTTTGTATTATTCTACAACTAGAACTGAACATTTAGACCCAGACATTGGTTTTACAAATGCTAGCCTGCAAAAGCACATACTTGAAAAATCTGCCAAACACGCCATCTACACAACATCATCTTCGTTAGCGATGCCATGCCCCTTATTTTTATATTACTCATCTTACTTGCTTTCCCCACCTTAGAGATTCTGGTGTTGATCAAACTTGGCAACCTGTATGGTAGTTGGTTGCTGGTTTATCTTATTCTCATGGCTATTTTAGGTATCCGCCTGATTCGCGAAGAAAAACAGGTCATGGCTGGCCGTTTTATACAGAGCATTAGCCAAGGTCGTACGCCATTGCGCGCTATTTTTGGCACCGCCAAAAACGTGATAGCAGGCATATTACTGATCATCCCTGGCGTGATCAGTGATGCGATTGCCGTGATTTTGTTGTTGATCCCCAGCCCTAAACCCATGCTTGGCGATAAGCCGAATGCGCCAAAGAACACAAATAAACGCGCAGCGAATGATGATGTGATTGAAGGTGAATTCAGACGTGAGGATTGATTTTTACCGCTAAAAGCTTAAAAATCGAACCTTTTAATCACACCAGCGCTTCGCGACTATCTATTCGCTGCCATTAATTCCAGAGAGAAATTCTGAATGTCCTATCAAGTCACTATCCAGCCTAGCGGCCACAAGTTTGAGGTTGCTGCGGGCGAGACCATATTGGATGCGGCTATCAATGCCAGTTTCAATCTGCCTTATGGTTGCCGCAATGGTACATGTGGCGCCTGTAAAGGGCGTGTGCTTGAAGGCAGCGTGGAACATGAGGCTCATCAATCCAGCACCTTGATCCAGGCAGAAAAAGACACAGGTCTGGCTTTGTTTTGCTGTGCGATTCCACAAAGCGATGTGGTGATAGAGTGCCGTGAAGTAAGCACTAACAATGGCATACGCCCACGCATTATGCCTGCTCGCGTGCAAAAGATTGAAAGACTGGCGGATGACGTCATCGCCTTGTCTCTCAAATTGCCTAGCAACGAACGCCTGCAATTTCTGGCTGGTCAATACATCGAGTTTTTGCTGAAAGATGGTCAAAGACGCGCGTTTTCACTAGCTAATGCGCCACACGATGACGAACTGCTGGAGCTGCATTTACGCCATGTGCCAGGCGGGCAATTCACTGACCATGTATTCACGCAGATGCAGGAAAAAGCAATTTTGCGGCTTGAAGGCCCATTTGGCAGCTTTTACCTGCGCGAAGACAGCGAAAAACCAATCATCTTTGTCGCAGGCGGTACAGGGTTTGCGCCGATTAAGGGCATGATTGAGCATCTGTTACATGTGGGTTCAAAGCGCAAAGTACTGCTGTATTGGGGTGCCCGTGCACTGAAGGATTTGTATTTGCCAGCATTGCCCCAAACCTGGCTGGATGCGAACAAAAACCTGAGCTTTATCCCCGTGTTATCAGAACCACTATCAAGCGATGCATGGCAAGGCAGAACGGGCTTTGTGCATCAGGCGGTGCTGGATGATATTGGTGATTTAAGCGCTTATCAGGTGTATTGCTGTGGCGCACCTATTATGGTGGATACGGCGCGGGCAAGTTTCCAGGCCGCTGGTTTACCCGCCGATGAATTCTTCGCGGATGCCTTTACTTACGCGCATCCAGCCGCTAATTAATCAACGTCTTTTAAAAACTGGGTGCTCAGGCGGTAATGCTTATAAGCCGCTTCAGTTTCGCCACGGCTTTCCAACAGCTTGGCTAACGCAACATGCGACGCAGCGCTTGGCGTAACGCTAATACTTGCTTCAAAATAGCTCTGCGCCTTACCCCATAAGCTAAGCCGTACACACATCTTGCCTAGCGACAGCAGCAAGTTGGCATCGCCTTCATGTTTCAGCAACCAAAATTCGGCTTGTTCCAGTTGTTTCATGGGCTGGCTGGTGATGCAATCGCCAACCAACGCCGCGAGCTTGGTATCCCACCCCTTGGTTAAGCTCATGCCTAGCACTTCTGCAGCCTGGTCAGGCGCGTTGCTTTGCAGCAATGTGCTGGCACCGAGATAAGCCATACGGTTATTCAGGCGGTCTTCTTCAGGCAGTTTTTTCCAGTAGGCCAGTAAACTGGCTAAATCGCCAGAATAGCGTTTGATCAAGTGTTGATGCGCTTGCTGGCGAATCTCGCGTATCTGCCACGATTCAAGCGCATCGCGCTTTTCCAGCTGTTGCAGCAAAGTCACCACATTATCCCAATTGCCCAGGTGCACATGAATCTTCAATGCAAGCCGCATAGCGGGTGGATGCTTGGGCTCTATCTTTTCCAGCTTCTGCAAAGCGTTCAATGCTTCGCCATATTGGCGGTCATCCAGCAGCAACTCGGTTTGAGTGAGCAAGCGTGATAATGCCTCATCAGGTGCTAGGCGTTCAGCCTCGGCCAGGTAATAATCGCGCTGAGTTTTCTGCCTGAGTTTGTGGGCTGCACGCGCTGCAATCAGCGCACTTATGTTAACGTTTTCGCCTAGGTCAATCGCTTGCGATGCCGATTTAGCCGCTAGGTTATAACGACCTTCAACAAGCGCATGCAACCCAGCCTTAAATGCTGCCTGGCCTTCGCGTAAACGGTTGTCTTTTTTATAGGCTAGTACAGTCGCTGGCAAACTACGAGTGTAGTGAAGCAACCGTAATAAGCCATGCAAGAATATGAAGGTGCCGATAATCAATACCAGCAAGAAATTGAGCGATAGCTCAAGCCGATAAGGTGGCCGTACAATCAATACATAGCCTTGATTGTTTCCCGTAAGTAAAGCCAAGCCAACGGCTAGTCCTAAAATCAGCAACATCCAGAATAGCCAACGCATTATTTTGCTCCGTGTGTAGGAGTTTTGGCCGCAGCTTTGCTGTCATGCGAGTTGATGTTAGTACGTTCGAGCGATAGTTTGTATTTACTGACTAGCGCCAGGCTCGAACTGATATCTGGTACATCCAATACGATATTACTGGCAGACAAGGCATCAATGGTTGCCAGGGCATTTTTGGTTTCCAGTTCGCGTAAATCAAAATGGGCTTTCAGCCAATGATCAGCAGCTTCTAGGTCTTTGCGATAGGTGACTTCGTCGTGTTGCAACAGTGCAATGCGCGCAGTCAGCAGGCGCAGCTTGATGTTCTCACGCAAAAAGAAATTCTGGTCTGGCGCCAGCAACGGTGGTTCGGCTCTATCAATGCGTTCAATGCGTATCATGCTTTTGAAATCCTGCCAGATCTCATAGGCGAGTTTTTGCCAGCGATTCTGGTCAGGTACGACGTTTTCAACAGGCACGGCATTTTCCGGGTGTCGCTCACTAACTAAAGGTAAATGATCAACACTGTCGGCCAGGCTTTCCAGCTTAAGGCTCATACCGACTACATCAATTAACGGCATGGCCTGCAGGCGCTGGATATCTTGCGCAACGCTTTTGCGGAGTTGCGTGACTTGCAGCGAATCAAGTTGCTGCAAGCGCGAATCAGCTGTTTGCAGTGCTAAGAGAGAAAGTTTGACGTTGCCAGCCAATTGCAACTGCTGGTTGGCAATAATTAGGAGTTGTTCGACTTCTGCCAACAAGCGTTCTTCGCGATTATTGGCCAGCTCAACATACAGGGTTTGTAATGACTCTTGCTGATCCAGTGATTCACCCAGTTTTTCTTCCAGTATGCTGGTGCGGGCTGAAGATTCAATACTGCGCTCGTCCGAATTTTTTGCCAGTGCCAGGCTTTGCTGGTTGGCAGCATCAAACTTTTCCAGGCGCTCTGTCAGGCCACGCTCCAGCTTGGTGTAGCCGTGGCGACTGCTGATAGATTGCCAAACAGTGCCCAACAATGCCAACACAGCGATCACCAGCGCGGCACTGGTCAGAAAAGATATTCCGCCGCCTGTTCTGCGCTCTGCATTCCTGCGTTCTTCAAGCACCTGGCTTGCCGACTCTTCAGAAGTAGTGGTAGCGACATTATTGTTTTGCTCATTATCAGGCAAGATTTTGTTTTCTTCAGTCATGGTCAATTCTGCGGATGAATAAGCCTGGTTTTAATATGGAAAATACGAATATCTTGTTAATTTGCGCCCACGGCGATACTTAGGTTCTTGCTAAAGCGCTCATCGCACACTGCAACATGGCTTCATCACCTAGTGCATCAGCAATCGCTACCTTTAACCCTAATTCTAACGGCGCTTCAGCAATGCGTGCATGGTTAACACACAGCACCACATGCTTAATCCAATTAGCTGCTTTGTTGTTGCTTATACTTAAATCCATCAGATGGCGCATGGCTTCGCTACTTGTAACCACTACGGCATGTAATTGTTTATTTTGCCACAGTGTTGCTAATAAATTTGTATCCATTTGTGGATTTGTACGCTGGTAACACTCGGCAAAATCCACCTCTGCACGTCGGGCTTTAAGCGTTTCTGCCAGAATCTCCCGTCCACCTACGCCGCGAAAAATCATGATGCGCTGATTTTTGACCGATTGCATCTCACCTAAACCCAGCAAAGACTCACTATCGAAGCGATCTTGCGGTATCAATACATTTTGAACACCAAACGTTGCAAGCTCATTCGCAGTCACTGGACCAATGGCGGCAAATTTCAGGTTCGGTGGGATACCACTAAAGTGCTTCAACAATCTCGGCATGCCATGCTGAACGGCATTGCTGCTGATAAATATCGCCCAGCCGTATTGGGTTAAATCGCTGAGTTTTTGCTCAAAAATGCCATAATCTTCTAGCGCAGTAATTTCAATGAGCGGGAATAAAATCGGTGTTCCGCCATTTTCAGTGATCAGTTTGCTAAGTTTTGTCGCCTGACTAGCTGGGCGGGTGATGGCAATGCCTAGCTTATTTAACGCCAGTTCACTCATTACTTCTGGTGGGGCTCATCAAGTGCTGCAAGAATTTTATCTGCCCCTTGTTCAATCAGTTTAGCGGCTAGCGCTTTACCCAATGCTTCTGGCTCGTTAGCTGTTCCGCTGACGGCTTCCCGCAGCACTTGGCGGCCATCAATGCTGGCTACAAAGCCAGTCATGTGTAGCGTATCGCCCTCACGCACGGCATAAGCACCTAGAGGTACAGTACAACTACCAGATAGTGCGCGGCTCATCCCGCGTTCAGCCTCTACGCAAGAGGCTGTGGCAGGGTGATTAAGCGGGGCCAAGATAGGCAAAAGGTCAACCCGATCAGCACGAATCTCAATACCAAGCGCACCCTGGCCAACGGCGGGGATGCTGTGTTTGGCCGAGATATACTGCGCAATGCGTGATGCCAGCCCCAAGCGTATCAGCCCAGCCGCTGCAAGGATAATGGCGGCATATTGGCCTTCATCCAGCTTACGCAAACGCGTTTGCAAGTTGCCGCGCAACGACTCAATTTTTAAATCAGGGAAGCGTGCCTGCAACTGGCTTTGGCGACGCAGGCTGGAAGTACCGACAATACTGCCTGCTGGCAAATCTTCTAACGCTGAATAATCGTTTGAAACAAACGCATCACGCGCATCTTCACGTTCACCAATGGCTGCCAGCGCAAAACCATCGGGCAAGTGCATGGGCACATCTTTCATCGAGTGCACGGCCAAGTCAGCACGGCCATCTTCCAGCGCCTGTTCCAGCTCTTTAATAAACAGGCCTTTGCCACCAATCCGCGCCAGTGGCGTATCCAGTATCTGGTCACCCGTGGTTGTCATGCCAAGAATTTCTATAGTGCTATTGGGGTACAAAGCCTGTAAACGGTTCTGTATATGCTTTGCCTGCCACATGGCAAGCGCACTTTCACGCGAGGCGATAACGAGTTTGGTTGGGGTGGTCATGAAAAACTTGGATGATAAGTCATTAGTGACTTGATTTTAACACAGCAAGGAATGCTGAAACCCTCACCAAGTGACAGCCCGGCTGTTAATTTCCCAGCTCTTTTAATACATGCATTTGGCGTCTACTAACAGCCACTGTTTCAGTTAGATTTTTAAGCAATGCTACCCAGCGTTGTTCACCCTCAATAGTGCGTTTTTCGTAACCAAGGATAGCGTCTTTGGCGACTAGGCAATTGCGATGTAGCCGCAAAAACTGTTCCCCGAATTCTTGCTCCAGACTGGTGAGGGAATCTTCAATCAGAAACTCGCGTTCGCGGGTGCGTAGCGTGGTGTATTTGAGTTCAGCGCGCATATAGATCACGTCAGCTACTGGCACTAGCAGCACGCGACCACGCTCATGTACGCTGAAAAAATTACGTTTGGGTTGCAGTGGCTTGATAGCAGCAAGCTGGGCAGGCAATAACGCACGTGCCTTGTTAATCGCGGTTTGCAGGCGCTCAAGACGGATAGGTTTGAGCAGATAGTCCACAGCATTCATATCAAACGCTTGCAAGGCGTAAGCATCAAATGCGGTGGTGAAGATAATCGCAGGGGGTGGGCTAACTTTCTGTAGATGTTCAGCGGCTTCTATGCCGTCCATCTGCGGCATGCGGATGTCGAGCAAGACAATATCGACGGGCGTTTCAGCCACTATTTCCAATACTTCTTTACCATTTTTGGCCTCGCCGATGATATTGAGGTTGGCAATATCCCCCAACAACTCACGCAGACGATTGCGCGCGGGCGCTTCATCATCTGCGATCAAAATTCTGACTGTGTCGGATTGATTCATCACAAGAGGTTCTTTTTGTAGGGGATCACGATATGTACTTCGTAATGCTGCGCTTGTGAATTCTGGCCTAGCACCTGACTGGTGAGCACGGCCTCGGCATCAAAGTGTAATGACAGGCGTTCTTTAATGTTACTCAATGCCATTTTGTTGCCGTTGTGGGGGCTGGTCTGTTTGCTGAATGGGTTGCTGAGTATCAGGTGCACTTCATCGCGATGGGTGTAGATCTTGATGGTGATTTCACCGCCTGCGGGCATGGGCTCAATGCCGTGATACACGGCATTTTCAAGCAAAGGTTGTAGTACTAGTGGTGGTATCAGCGCGTCTGGCGGCATGCTGTCGATCTGCCAGACGATAGTCAGGCGTTCATCCAAGCGTAATTTTTCTAGGGATAGATACTGGCGACTTAAGGATATCTCATCTGCCAGCGGTACCAGGTCGCGATTGTCTGCCATCAACACGCGGAACAAATCTGCCATGTCTTCTAACGCTATTTCTGCGCGTGCAGGTTGACTGCGGATGAGTGATAACACTGCGTTAATACTATTGAACAAAAAGTGTGGGCGAATACGTGCCTGCAGGGCTTGCAGGCGGGCTTCGGCAATCGCGGGTGTGAGCGCCCGCTGACGTAGATTCAAGTAGTAAAGCACAAGGCCAGACATCGCCGCCGCCAGTATCCACGCGCGCACCAGCGATGGCATGGCGTCCACCCCTAGAATCAGGCTGCCGATAAAATGCACGCCGCTGGTGGCCATAATGCTCAGCAACAACACAAACACGGTTGACCACCGATAACTCAATTTCAACAGATAAGGGTAAATCACATAAAGCAGCAATATGGTCACCAGCACAATAGGCTGCAATAAGGCCAGTACCTG
>DATHWP010000080.1:0-2892 GCA_035460505.1 Methyloradius sp.
TTATACGCAAACCGATGTCACCGAGTTTGCGCGTGCCATGACTGGCTGGAGCATAGCCGGAGTTGGTAAAGACAAAAATGCTGTAGTTGAAGCTAACGGTTTTATGTTCAGGCCTGCCCTGCATGAGCCAGGCACACGCAACATCATGGGGCGCAGTTATAGCCAGTACGGTAAAAACCAGGCCGCCGCAATATTGCGCGATCTGGCAAACTCCCCTGCTACCGCCACCCATATTGCAACCAAGCTGGCACGCCATTTTGTGAGCGATTCGCCGCCAGATACGCTAGTACAAAAACTGGCCGATGCTTACATGCGTAATAACGGCAACTTGGTCAGCCTTTACCGCGTACTAATTGATGCGACTGAAGCATGGCAACCAACACCCGTCAAATTCAAAACGCCCTGGGAGTGGCTGATATCAAGCCTTCGCGGCACTGGCCGCCAAAACCTCAATGGTATCAACACAGCCCAGATCATGAATCAGCTAGGCCAGCAGGTCTGGAAACCAGGCTCACCCGCCGGCTACGATGATATCGCCGATAGTTGGGCCGCGCCCAATGCACTCATCAGGCGGGTTGAGCTTGCACAACGTCTGGCGAATCCTCTCGGTGACAAACTGGATGCACGAATACTGGGCGACCAATTGTTACTGGGTAGCATCAGTCAGCAAACAAAAACTGCCATCGCCAGATCGGAAAGCGCCGCAACTGGGCTTGCCCTGCTACTGGTTTCGCCAGAGTTTTTAAGGAGATAGATGATGACAAACTCCATCAACCGCAGAGATTTTCTGCGCTACCTTGCCGCTGGCAGCGCGCTCGCATTTGCATCACCTTATGTCACCTTTGCCAATGTAGATACTGACCGTCGTTTTATTTTCATTATCCAGCGCGGCGCGGCAGATGGCTTGAATACGGTCATTCCCTATGGCGACCCTGCTTATGCAAATTTACGCGGTGAACTTGCGATTGATGTTTCTCAGGCAACCAAGCTGGATGGCATGTTTGCCTTGCACCCTTCATTAGCTGAAACAGCAAAAATGTATGCCTCTGGCCAGGCTCTGTTTGTGCAAGCCGTTGCCTCGCCCTACCGTGACCGCTCCCATTTTGATGGGCAGAACGTGCTAGAAACCGGTGGTACGTCCCCTTACCAACTAAGAGATGGCTGGTTAAATCGGCTACTGACTTTATTACCCAGTGCGCAGAATGAAGCTATCGCGTTCGCCTCGACTGTACCGATGGCGTTGCGTGGCAAAGTAGAAGTCAATTCCTATGCGCCATCAGCATTGCCGCAGGCTTCAGATGATCTGCTTATGCGAGTGTCACAACTCTATACTGAAGATAGTCAGCTCAATGCAATTTGGACAGCTGCCATGGATACCCGCAACATGGGTGATGATGCCAGCGCCAGACAAGACCCAGCCAGCCTGGGTAAACTCGCCGCCTCATTTCTGGCGCGCGTAGATGGACCACGTATCGCCATGATAGAAACAGGCGGCTGGGATACGCACACAGCAGAAGCAGCTAGGCTAGATAGACAACTAACATCGTTAGATACCATGATTGCCGCGCTACGCGATGGCTTGGGTGATACCTGGCAGAAAACCACTATCGTCGTCGCGACCGAATTCGGCCGCACAGCCGCCGCTAATGGCACAGGTGGCACTGACCACGGCACGGGCTCGACTGCCATGATATTGGGTGGTGATGTAAAAGGGGGCCGTGTCATTGCAGATTGGCCAGGGCTAAGCAATAGCGCCCTCTATGAAGGTCGCGACCTTAAACCTACACTGGGGCTTGATAAGCTGATTGCCTCACTCACGGGCGAACGCTTTGGCATAGACCCAAATAAAGTGGCAAAAACCCTGTTCCCTGAGAGCAATATCGGAAAACCAATCTCTGGTATTTTGAATACTTAATGAGACCTGTGATTTGAGTCTAATGATGAGATAAACCCCAGATTATAAAATCTATAATCTGTGATTTATTAGGCGTTATGCTGCGTTATTACAAGGCTAAATCAGTTTGGAGTATGTACTTCTTCGTCATGCTTTTCTTGGTAGATTTCTTTACTGGCGGCAGATTCATCTTGGCGAACATCCTGGCGTTCATCTTTTGTGAATTTGCCATCTGACTTATAGGCACGCTCTTCCTGACGAATATTGCGCTGATCACCGCGCAAGTCTTTTGCCTCAGGCCTGGTTAACTCGCCGGACTTAACACCTTGTCCAATACGTTCATGTTCATGATGCTGGCGAGCATTGATGCGTTGGTCCCTGATACCTGCAGCGGCAGAACTAATAAACGCGACTGAGACAGCAAGGGTGATGATAGAAAGCAGATATTTATTCATTGTAGTGCTCCTAAGTTTGTTTTCTTAAAGTCAGCTGTACAAGCTACTAATTCACATTCTTATATTTCCTACCCTGGTTAATCCTAATCCAAGTAAAAAATAATCAGATGTTGACGATTAAACGTAAGGGTGATGTCAAATCCGTCGTTAGGTAAAAACTAATTAAGCGCTAAAATACAAATCAACGCTAATCTTCCCTTTAACCAACCATCTTCGATACCCCATATGTTAGAAATTGCTTTCACAATCCTTCTGGTTTTACTTGCATGGTTCTGGTTTAACAGCATGGGCGCGCGCGAAATAGCCATCAAGCAAGGTACTAGCCTTGCCGAGCGTACCAACTTGCAGTTTTTGGATGAATCAGTGGCATGCAGCCGTGTATCACTGGCAAGAAACCATCGCGGTCATGTGCAGTTGCTGCGCACTTATGAGTTTGAAGTGAGTGCCAGTGGTGGCGAGCGTTTATCGTGCAACCTGACTTTACTCGGCAATCAATTGCAGTCCTGGCACATCCCCCCTTATTTGCAGGCCATGCATTAACCT
>DATHWP010000081.1:0-3326 GCA_035460505.1 Methyloradius sp.
TGGCTCCTCGACCTGGGCTCGAACCAGGGACACACGGATTAACAGTCCGTTGCTCTACCGACTGAGCTATCGAGGAATCGGTGAAGGCGTGATAATAAAGGCTTAGGGCGCTTTGGTCAATTGAAAAATGACTTTAGACCATAGAAATAAGCGGCTTTTTAACTTGGTTGATTGGCTAGCATTTTTTTGGCAAGTGAGCCGACATCGCGCACCGCTTGCTCGATTGAGGGCGTCCATTGATGGCTGAAATTAAGGCGTATGTAGTTGATCAGCTCTTTTTTGCGCGTGAACAGCGGGCCTGGGGCAATGGAGATACCTTTCTCCAAGCATTGCTGATACAGGTTAAGCGAATCAATCTCTTCAGGCAATTCCAGCCACACCACATAGCCACCAGTTGGCGTGGAGATTTTAGTGCCTTGGGGGAAGCTGTCTTCAATGGCTTTGCGCATGAGTACATAGTTGCATTTAAGCGCGTGGCGCAGGTTTTTTAGGTGTTGTTCATAGCTATCCCGTTTCATGAACTTGGCAATGGCAATCTGCGGGGCAGATGGAATAGAAACGCTATTGAGGAACATGAGCTTTTCTACATCTTTGCGATACTTGCCTGCAAGTGTCCACCCTACCCTGTAGCCCGGTGCAAGTGACTTGGAGAATGAGGCGCAGTGTAATACCAAGCCTTGCTGGTCAAAAGTCTTGGTGAGTTTGGGCGCTTCCTCACCAAAATAAAGCTGGTGGTATACATCATCTTCAATCAGCGGAATTTGGTGTTCTGCGAGTAAATCTACCAGTGCCTTTTTCTTGGCATCTGGCATCAATGCACCGAGTGGATTCTGGAAATTGGTCGTGAGTAATACCGCGCCGACTTTCACATTTTGTATCAGGGCAACCAGCACATCTAGCTCTATGCCTTCAGTAGGATGTGTGCGGACTTCAACCGCTTTCATGCCCATGCGCTCAACCGCATGGGCAAGTGCGTAGTAGCCAGGGGATTCAAGCGCAATGGTATCGCCCGGCTTGGCAACGGCCTGCAGGCAGAGATTGATTGCTTCGGTAGCACCGTGGGTGATGATGATGTCACGCGGCGAGACATCCAGCCCATGCTTCAGGTAGCGCTTTGCGATCTGCTGTCGCAGGCTTTCGTTGCCGGGCGGCAGGTCATTAAGCACGCCCCACTCCCCTTCGTCTGAATTCAGCGTGGCTTCATACCGATGAATGGCTTTGATTGGGAACAAGTGCGCATCAGGGAAAGGCGAACCCAGAGGAATAGTGCCGAATTCGCGGATTGACCTTAATGTGGAGAGCACTAGCTCTGCGTGCGACAGATTGAATTCGCGGCGCGGTGTTTCGCGCTTGCTGGCGGCTTTACGTGGCGAAACGTAGTAGCCTGACTGTGGGTGGCTATTGATTAGGCCATCGGCCTCTAGCAACTCATAGGCTTTGAGTGCCGTGCTGATACTGACATTGTATTTTTGGCTGGCTTGGCGCAATGAAAATACTTTATCACCCGGCCGCAGCACGCTCTCATCAATCAATGCGCGAATGCGCGCGGCTACTGAGACATAAAGCTTCATTTGGATATATTAAAGGCGATGAAGATAACAGCCCTTAATATAACGTATTGCTAATTGGTGTGTGGGTTAAATCTGCGCGATTAGCGAAAGTGTTACGTTTAGAATCACGGCCCAAGGCTTGAGCTAGCCTCGGGAATACTCAGGCGGCTTGCGAATCTTCAAGTTCAAAAGCCGAGAGCACGAGTTGTGTTGTCCAACGCCCTGCTTCGTCACAATGCACAGTCACAAGGCCGTGGGTTTCAAGTAAGGTGAGGTAGCGCTGCAATGTGCTCATGCGCACGTTTAAACGCTTGCAGAGGGCTGCCATGGGGATAACTTCGCGGCCTTTGCTGGTTTCTAGCTGCATCTCTAGCAAAAGCTGCGGAATTATATTCATCTGCGTCTGAACTTGTGTCTGTACTTGAGCCACAGGTTCTTCAATAGCTTGGGTTTGATTTGCAGGCATATCAGACAGTCGCATGATATTTCTCAATCAATACTGGTACAGATTTTGAAGTTGGGGTGTGCGATCTATCGGCAACGCTCTCCAAAGGAACCAGGTTATTTGTTTCTGGGTAGTAACCGCCCAAACAACCTTGTGGAATGTTGTATTCCACCAACATGAATTTATCTGCACGGCGCGTGACACCGTCATCCCACGTGCTGACTAGGTTCACAAACTCACCTGCTTTCAAGCCTTTAGCTGCTAAATCCTCCGCATTGATAAACACCACGCGGCGCTCACCGAAGATGCCACGGTAACGGTCATTCAGGCCATAAATAGTGGTGTTGTACTGGTCATGCGAACGTGTGGTCATGAGCTGGAATACATTGTCGCCATGAATCTTGCGGGCATTGTGAATCGGCAAATCACGCGGAATACCATGCACTTTAAACTCAGCTTTACCTGATTCAGTGATCCAGACGCGCTCGCTTGATGGCACTGGCAAGCGGAAACCGCCTGGCACTTTAATGCGTGCGTTGTAATCGGCAAAATCAGGCAAGGTACGCGCAATATCATCACGAATACGTGCGTAATCTGCTATGTACCAAAGCCACGGTGTTTTACTGTTTTTAAGGGTGGCATGCGCTATGCCAGCCACAATTGCTGGCTCTGAGCGTATGGTTGGCGAGGCGGGTTTATTCATGCCGTAAGAGGCATGCACCATGCTCATTGAATCTTCAACCGTCACACCTTGTGGGCCAGTTGCTTGCTGGTCAACTTCGGTACGACCCAAGCAAGGCAATATCAAAGCCGCTTTGCCGTGCACTAAGTGACTGCGATTCAGCTTGGTAGTGATTTGAACGGTGAGATCACAATTGCGCAAACCTATCCAGGTTTGGTCGGTATCAGGCGTAGCAATAGAGAAATTGCCGCCCAGACTAACGAATACTTTGATCTCGCCACGGAGCATGGCCTTTATTGCAGCCACGACATCATGGCCTTCTTCACGTGGTGGCTCAAAATTGTAAACAGCAGCGATACTATCAAGGAATTTTTGTGATGGTTTTTCGTAGATGCCAACAGTGCGGTTGCCTTGCACATTGCTATGGCCGCGCATCGGGCATAAGCCTGCGCCAGCCTTGCCAATGTTGCCACGCAGTAACATCAGGTTCGTGATCATCTGGATGGTGGCGACTGCATGCTTGTGCTGGGTAATGCCCATGCCCCAAGTAGAAATCACGCGTTGGCCTTCTACATAAATCTTTGCCACAGATTCAATATCAGTAAGGCTCACACCAGACTCCTCAACAATCACACCCCAGTTTTCTGCG
>DATHWP010000082.1:0-16852 GCA_035460505.1 Methyloradius sp.
CACATGGCACATCAGGTCGCCATTATCACTACCGCGCAATGGTTTGATGCCTTTGCCACGCAAGCGGAATACTGCGCCTGTTTGGGTTTCTGCTGGGATTTTCATCTTGGCATGACCATCCAAGGTGGGAATCTCAATCTCACCGCCTAATGCTGCCGTTGTGAAGCTGATTGGCATTTCGCAATGCAGATTGCTGCCTTCGCGCTGGAAGATATTATGTGGTTTGAGATGCACAACCACATACAGATCACCTGGAGGCCCGCCATTAACGCCGGCTTCACCTTCGCCAGATAGACGGATACGATCACCTTCATCCACGCCAGCTGGAATTTTGACGGCCAGAGTTTTGTGTTGTTTAACGCGTCCACCGCCTTGGCAAGTTGGGCAGGGTTCCTTAACCATTTTGCCGCTGCCGTGACATTTAGGGCAGGTTTGCTGTACCGAGAAAAAACCTTGCTGCATACGCACTTGGCCATGACCGCTACAGGTAGTACAAGTGACAGGTTGCGTGCCAGGCCGTGCACCTGATCCATGGCAGGTTTCACATTCAGACATCACTGGAATACGAATCTTGGTTTCAGAGCCTCTTGCCGCGTCTTCAAGCGAAATTTCCATGTTATAGCGCAAGTCAGCACCGCGATATACATTAGAACGACGGCCGCCAGCGGCACCGCCAAAAATATCACCAAAAATATCACCAAACGCATCAGAGAAATTGCCAAAACCCTGACCACCGGGGCCAGGACCTGCGCTAGGATCTACGCCAGCATGCCCATATTGATCGTAAGCTGCACGCTTTTGATCGTCCGAAAGCATTTCGTATGCTTCTTTTGCCTCTTTAAAGCTCTCTTCGGCTTTTGGGTTATCTGGATTGCGGTCTGGGTGATGCTTCATCGCCAGCTTGCGATAAGCCTTTTTTATATCTTCTTCAGACGCATCACGGTTTAAGCCGAGAACTTCGTAGTAATCACGTTTTGCCATTTATACTCGCCACACATAGCACGGAGGACAGCGAGGGTACAGATCGCTCTGGCCTCGCTGTCCCCCGTGACTGGTTAGATTTATTTCTTGCTGTCTTTTACTTCTTCGAATTCCGCATCCACGATTTCTGCGTCTACGGTTTTCTCGTTTGGTGTGCCTTCGTTTGTTTCAGCGCTGGCAGTTTCTGCTTGGCTGGCCGCGTAGACTTTTTCACCCAACTTCTGTGAAGCTTCCATCAAAGCATTGCTCTTGGCTTCAATCGCATCTTTGTCATCAGACTTTAGCACTTCTTCCACTTCCTTGATGGCAGCTTCGATGGCGTCTTTTTCGCCAGCGTCTAGCTTGTCGCCATGTTCAGCCAGTGATTTCTTCACGCTGTGGACCATACCGTCTGCGGTGTTACGTGCATCAACCAGTTCACGCAGTTTCTTATCTTCATCGGCGTGGGTGGCAGCATCTTCTTCCATGCGCTTGATTTCATCTTCACTCAAGCCGGAGTTTGCCTTGATGGTAATCTTGTTTTCCTTGCCTGTGGCTTTGTCCTTGGCAGAAACATGCAAGATACCATTGGCATCAATATCAAAAGTCACTTCAATTTGCGGCATGCCACGTGGTGCAGGTGGAATATCGCTCAGGTTGAACTGCCCCAAGCTCTTGTTGCCAGAAGCCATTTCACGCTCACCCTGCAAGACCTGGATGGTCACTGCGGATTGATTGTCATCAGCCGTAGAGAACACTTGCGCAGCCTTGGTTGGGATGGTGGTATTTTTCTTGATCAGCTTGGTCATCACACCACCCAGCGTTTCAATACCCAGTGATAACGGAGTCACGTCTAGCAACAGAACGTCTTTCACATCGCCTTGCAACACACCACCTTGAATCGCGGCGCCAACAGCAACTGCTTCATCAGGGTTTACGTCTTTACGTGGCTCTTTGCCAAAGAACTCTTTAACCTTTTCCTGAACTTTAGGCATGCGAGTCTGACCACCGACCAAGATCACATCTTGAATGTCGGTCAATTTAACGCCAGCATCTTTAATCGCCACTTCGCATGGCTTGATTGAACGTTCGATCAGGTCTTCAACCAAGCTCTCAAATTTCGAGCGGTTGATCTTCACAACCAAGTGCTTAGGGCCTGTGGCATCTGCGGTAATGTAAGGCAGATTCACTTCAGTTTGCTGGCTAGATGAAAGCTCAATCTTCGCTTTTTCTGCCGCTTCCTTCAGGCGTTGTTTAGCCAACAGGTCATTGCGTAGATCGAGACCACCGTTTTCTTTCTTGAATTCATCAGCCAAGAAATCGATTAAGCGGTTATCAAAGTCTTCACCACCAAGGAAAGTATCGCCATTGGTAGAAAGCACTTCAAATTGGTGCTCGCCATCAATGGTTGAAATCTCAATGATGGAAACGTCAAACGTACCGCCACCCAAGTCATACACGGCAATTTTACGATCACCTTCTTGTTTGTCCAGGCCGAAGGCGAGGGCCGCAGCAGTTGGTTCGTTGATGATACGTTTAACTTCCAAACCAGCGATACGGCCAGCATCTTTAGTGGCTTGGCGTTGGCTGTCGTTGAAGTAAGCCGGTACGGTAATCACGGCTTCCGTGACTTCTTCACCCAGATAGTCTTCCGCAGTCTTTTTCATCTTACGCAGCACTTCTGCTGAGATTTGTGGTGGTGCCATTTTCTCGCCGCGCACTTCTACCCATGCATCGCCGTTATCGGCTTTTGTGATGGTGTAAGGCATTAGACCAATGTCTTTTTGCACTTCTTTTTCATCAAAACGGCGGCCAATCAGGCGCTTTACCGCATACAGGGTATTTTTTGGGTTGGTCACGGCCTGACGTTTTGCTGGAGCACCAACCAGAATCTCGCCATCTTCCTGATAAGCGATGATAGATGGAGTTGTACGTGTACCTTCAGCGTTTTCGATCACGCGTGGCTTGCCGCCTTCCATCACTGCGATACAGGAATTTGTTGTTCCCAAATCAATACCAATAATTTTACCCATCTTGTTTTCCTCGTAATTTTTAACTATAGATTGGAGTCATCTAAATACTCATGTTCTAAAAGTGGGGATTATGTTTTCCAATTCAAGAACCCGAGCTATTTTTTTATTTAACTTTTTGCCTTGGCAACCATGACCAGCGCAGGTCTCAGCACGCGGTCATTCAGCGTGTAGCCTTTTTGCAGCACGCTGACAACAGTATTTGGCTCTTGGTCAGCTTCTATTGAACTGATGGCCTGGTGTTTGTTCGGGTCGAATTTTTCACCAACTGGGTTGAGTTCCACAATATGGAATTTCTCAAATACGTGCGAGAGCTGTTTAACAGTAATCTCAACGCCATTCTTGTAGCTTTCGAGCGTGCCAGTTTCTATATTTAATGCAGCTTCCAAGCTATCTCTAACAGCAAGTAATTCGCCTGAAAATTTCTCAAGCGCAAATTTACGTGCTTTATCGATGTCATCTGCTGCACGACGGCGAATATTTTCACCTTCGGCTTTGGCATACAACACAGCGGCCTGTTGCTCTGCCAGTTGTGCTTCTAACTCGGCAATCTGATCCACTTGGCTTGTGTTTTCTTGATTCAGTGGGTTTTCCTGATCCATAGGAGATTGGTCTTCTTGCTGCATGGCTATCCTTTATCACTTAGTAATTTTTTATTAATGATAATTACTGCATCTAATTCAATTTAAATGAGGCGTCTTGAGTTATTTTCAAGTCTATTTAACGAAAACTCTATTAAATAGGCGAAATAGGTTTGTCGCTTAGCGTTTGAGTTTCGAGAAGGCTGTGAGCACTTGATTGACGTCGGGACTGTCATTTTTCCCGCCAAGGTTAATTGCAATAGAGCCTTCACCAGCGTAAGCACCATTCAATGCTGGGTAGGTATCTGTATAAATCGCGATACTAGGGATTTTTAAAGCTATTGCAAGATGGATAAGGCCAGTATCTACCCCGATTGCAGCAGTTGCTCTAGCAATAACGCTTGCCAGTGTTGCCAGCCCTAATTTTGGTAACACTATGGATGACTCTACACCTTCAGCAATTATATTCGCGCGTAAACGCTCATCTTCGTTTCCCCAAGGCATTACTAAGGTGTAGCCTTGAGTATTAAGGGCTTTGCCGAGTGCAATCCAATGATGAACTGGCCAGAGCTTAGAGTCTCTACTGGTTGCGTGGAAGGCAATCACATAGTTTTCGGATAAATCAATACCAGACTCCACACCCAAAGGCTTTGCCGACAATCCATACTCAGGCAAGCTAACAGGTGCCGTGTAGTTGACAGCTTTCGCTGCAAGCGCCCGATTTTGTTCAACCGCATGCTGGTTGCGAGGCACAAAATGTGTGCGCTGATAAAAAAGTGCCGCTAATGGCTCACGTGTGCTTTTGTAATTCTGACCATGGCTAACTCCATTGGCGAATGTCGTGATTAAGGCGCTCTTGAGCAGACTTTGCATATCCAATATCAAGTCGTATTTCTCAATGCTTAATTGCTTTTTGAAGCGTGATATTTCGCCCCACGTAACTTTGCTAAACAAACGCTTACGCCAACGCCTAATGGCAACAGGAATGATTGCGTTAATGCGAGGATTGAGCGCCAATATCTCGGCAAAACTTTCTTCAATCACCCAATCAATTTTTGCTTCGGGGAATTTTGCGAGGATGTCAGCAATGATAGGCAGGCAATGAATCACATCACCCATAGAAGATGTTTTGACGATGAGGATGCGCATCATATTGGCGTTAATAAAATCTCTAAAGCAGTAATCACGCGAGAAGCAGGGAGCTCGTTCATACAATTGCTTTCGCTGTTTTTATGTCTATCACAGCCTTCTTGATGGCAGGGCACACAGTCGCCTAATCCTTGTAATAACAAAACGTTGCCGTTTTTTTGGTAGGGTGCTGCCATTGTCCAAGGGCTATTCTCAGAAGCGTAGTACTTGGGCCACGGGCCCCATTTCACAGGGTTAGTTGGACCAAATAGTGCCAGTGTAGGCGTGCCACAAGCGGCGGATAAATGCGTGGTTGCAGTATCTGGTCCGACATACGCAATGGCATGCTCAAGTAATTTACTTATAGTGCCAAAACTAGTTTTCCCTGCTATTGATATGACGTTAAGTTCATATTTTGCTGCCAGTTGAGCGCAATATTCCAGTTCCTGAAGGGCATTGCCTCCAGTGAGGATGATGTGTAATTTCTTTGAGATTAAATATCGTATCAATGATTCCCAGCCCTCATCAGTCCAGCGCTTGTATTGCCACATTGGGAATGGGTGCAATACGATGAATGGCTCATTTCGCCAGTTAAAACTAATCAAGGTGTCAATCACAGACTCTGCTGCGGGGTTGTGGGGAGCTGCCACTTGATATTGCTTTTGAATATTCAGGCATTCGGCCAAAGCTAAATTCTGTACAACAGTTGATGTATAAACGTTGTCTAGTAAGCGCCAGCCAGCAAGGAGCGAGCGTTTTATAAAGCTTTGAGAGCTTGTGTTAGGCACTAGTCCAATACGTTTCCATGCTGCAATAAAACCGTATTGATGAGCCCGGTCGCTGGGTTGTGCAATCACCGCCAAGTCGTAGCGTCTGAAAGTCCTTTTGATTAAATCCCAATAGCCAGCCAGATTCGGATGTTCATCACTTTCAATGATTTTATTGCAGTCCTGATTGCCTTCAAGCATGCCACCTTTGTTGGTGTAAACCAGGGCATCAATAATTGCATCAGGGTAGGCTAGACGTAATGTTCGCAGAAGCGGAGTGCTCAGGAGTACATCGCCAATTTGGCGAGTAGCAATAAACAGGATTTTTCTTGGCGTTTTCAACGGATACATCGCTACTTTGATTGTAGTGCTAGTTTTAAGTAGCGATAGTAGGTGGTTTCAGCGTTAGAAATGGCCAAAATAAAGCCCATGCGGCCATCAAGAAATCCTCGTCGTATAAAATAAGTACGGATAAAGGCCCATACTCCATGTAGCAAGGCGTTGGATAAGGAAGATGTTTGTTTCTGTGCCAAGAGCATGGCTGCCCCATCGGTTGAGTAGCGATTGATTTTATCAAGCACTTCTTCCAGATTGAGATAGCTCGCATGAATCAGCGGATGCTTCATGCTTTTAATTTTTCCGTCAAACAAAACGCGCTCATGTACCAGATCATCACTGAATCTGGTATTCGATTTAGGAAACAAACGCGTGACATAATCAGGCCACCAGCCACTATGTTGAATAAACTGACCACAATAGCTAGATTTTCTTGGAATTCGGAATGCGACATTGCTTTCTGTCGAATGAATTGCGCTCAGAATTTCTTCACGTAGCTCAGGAGAGACTATCTCATCAGCATCAATCGATAATACCCACTTACCAGTGGCTAGATTGAGCGCTCGATTTTTTTGTTCGCCAAATCCAGGCCAGTCTTCTGTAATGTAAACTTTAGCACCGTAGGCTTTACAAATTTCTACTGTTTTATCCGTGCTACCAGAGTCCACCACAATGACTTCGTCCGCCCAATTAACCGACGCAAGGCATTCCGCAATCGATTTTTCTTCATTCTTGCTAATGATGGTCACGGATAAACTAATTGTTTTATTTAATGTATTCAATTTTTGTCATTCAGTACGGTTCACTTATGTTGCATTGTTCAAGTCACTTGTGAGAGCCACATGAAATTTGAATAGCAACTAGCCAAAATCCCAGCCTAATCGTTTAAACAGTCTAGCGCGTAAGTAACTTAATTTGATCGGCTTATCTATATTAGGTAAGCCAGAGTCATCCCAATCCGCCAGCTTTTTATACAGTTGATGGGCCATAAATTCTTTTTCTGCTCCGCGACAGTAATGTGAAATTTCAGATAGTACTTCACCAATGTTAATTTTATTAATACGTAAAATTTCTGATAGGGCAGTTTGTTCTATCGTGTGTTCATTGATACCAGCAGAGCGCATGGAGTCAAGTAAGTAGATCGAATCTTCAAAAACAGGAATATGCTCATTCGATACCCCAATAATGCCGCTGTTGTACATCCATGAGACCAATGGGTTGTATTCGTATTTGCCGCTGTGCGGAAGGTCGACAGAAAAGTCTTGTATGGATGGATAAGGATTTATTTTCTCTAGGCGGTTTAAAAAGACCTGATTTCTGGATATTGAGTTGATGAGTGGGGTCAGGTTTTGATGAATAATCGTATCTGTGTCCAAAAATAAAATCGGGCAACTAAATTCATTCAGTACGTCCAAAATAACACAGGGTTTTACACGGAACGTATAACTCCAGTTTTTTGAATAGGAGATTACACGGTCTTTGATTGAAACAACCGTAACATCTACACTCTTAAAGAAATCAGGGGTTTCTGTATAGATAATGACATCTGATTTTTCTAATGCATTGTGTTTGAGTAAAGTGGCTAGGCTATATAAAAGCTCGAGTTTATAGCGCTTGTTATCCCCAAATTCGATGTAAATTATTTTTGCGTTGATGGGCATATTTGTGCAGTTTTGATCATATTGATTATCTCGTCTGGTGCTATATCGTTAACATCTCTTGTGACTGATTCAATTGATAGAGGAATCAGTTTTTCAGGTAGCCGCCAGATTGGCTTGATTGCCTGGTTGAACAGCCCAATCACAGGTCGATTGCTAGTAATTGCCAGATGCATCAAGCCGCCATCTGCAGCTACAACGATTGAGGCCTTTTGCATGAGTTCCCAGCATTCAGTCAAGGTGGTTTTACCCGCATAATTATGAATTTGAAAACTGTCTTCATGTAATGAACGCATCGCATTGATGATTGCCATGCTATTTTCATTGCCAAGTAAAACGATATTTTTAATGCCGAGTAACTTTAATTTAGATGCAACAGCATACCAGTGCTTATAAGTTCTGGTTGGATCAATTCCACCGATAGCGAGGGCGACAGAGTGTGGAATGTGATTGATTTGATGACCATTCTTCTGACGCTGCAGTTTTTGGCACGCATGAAATGCTAGTTCAGATGCATCTAGCTGCATGTTAAAAATCGTGGCAATTCTTTTGGCCGAATATAACGATCTGTTGATCTCAGGCCCTGAGAATTTCCCAAAGATGGATATCCATGGCAGCTGACATGCGTAAATAACTTTATGTTTAATTGAGCGCCACTTGAAGCTAGATGCAATGACAAAGTCATAATTGATTACATCAATCTTTGCAGGATCAGTTTCAACAGTATTGAGCCATTGATCGTCACTAAATAGTTCAGCGATATGCTGGTGCGTGTATAGATCAATGCTGATGCCCAAGCTATGCAGTAATGATCTTGGCGCGAGATCCATTAGCGCGTCGCCAATTTGGGGCACATCGTAATATAGCCATAAACATTTTTTGTAATTTGATGCGTCTAGATGGGTTTTTAAATATTTCCCTTGGCCGCTCAATCTGTATGCCAACAAGCGGCGAATGGAGCGCCAGCCAAGTTTTGCAATCCCTTTTTCAAGCAAGTAGCTACGCTTGTTGGTATTGATTGGATTCGCTACTGATTGAGATATTGAGTCAATAGCTTCTTTGATTAAAAGTTTTTTAATGCAATTCATGTGATTTTAATTTGATTTTTTGCCCTGCTACCAAAGTTTTATCCACGCATGCTATCGATACAAATACAACGAAAGCCCAACCCTCCCAGTCGTTGTGTAATGAGCTGTCTGTGACTGCATTCAAGCTAAACAAAACAACTGCGGTAGTCAGTGCTGCAGAGAGCCATTTATCATCTATACGCTTTGCATTGATGAGCGTAATTGTTATCAGCGAGATAAATAGTAAAAATCCAACTAGACCATATTGAGCTAATTGAGTCAGATACTCATTGTGAGTATGACGATGTCCAAAAGAGGCAAGCGGATCTTGGCTGTCAATCAAAGACTGCCTGAATGACCCGCTGCCATTGCCAATAATTGGTGATTGTTTAAATAATTGCCAGCTTTTATGCCAATAATGCAAACGCTGACCACCAGATGTGAGGATATTGTTGTCTTTAGTAAAAGAGCTCTCTTCATTTGTGATTGAATTCAAACGAACTTTTATGGTGTCTGATGAAAAATATATCAGGCTGCAAGCCATTAACAAGCCAGCTAATATAGCCGTGAAATATTTTTTTGATGAAAATTGAATGATCGCAATAGTGAAAATTGCGACTACTAGGCTTAGCAAAGCCATGCGACCATATACAAAGAAAAGCAGGTCAATTGCACACAATGTGCTGACAATCAAAAGTGGAATGCGATATTGGCGCGAATATAAAGTGCCTAAGGAGCATGCGGCAAAAAGTATTGATACATCAAATCCATGTACGATCTGATTGCGCCAATAAACCAGATTGGCAACGCCATTTAAAGATGTTGAGTAGGCAGCATTTCTTCTGGGGGCCAAATCAATATGCAATAAGTTGGCAATTCCAGAACCATCAAGCAGTGTAGGTAACATCAAAACCCCAGCACCCAGACAATAGCTGATAAATAGTTTTTTCTTATATTCAGTCGTATTGAACAAGAAAACGAAAAGAGGAATAGCCAACAATTTTCTATAGTGAATGAAATCGTATTCTGCTAGATCAAAATGACTGTTTGAGAACAAGGTTTGAAGCGAGATTAACGCAAAAAGAGATAGTCCAATAATGACTAGTGGAGTTTTAAATGTTGTTTGCCATCGATTGATATGCCATTCGTTTTTAGAGAATAGGCTGAGTGTAAGAAAAATCAGCATGCAGTAAAACCCAATGTTAAAACATGCATTGGACCAAGGAATGCCAAAAGCACATAAAAGCCCCATCCATCGGCTCAACTCTAGAAACCTGATGTCAGATTTTAATGCCTGCTTGAATTCGACCATTGCATTAACCATCAATGTTATCTACTAACTTATAATGTTTCTTGCTAAGTTCCAGTCCTAATAAACGCTCAAGTTTCACCGCCCAGCGATGTTTTATTTCTCGTTTTGTAGGTTGGTATTGATAGTCGGGTATGAATTCTTTTTCGGCTTCATCAGCGAGCCAGTTTTGGATAATGCTCGGCTGCTCTCCATTAAAAGCCTCAAGTGCTTGAGGATCAATCTGATAACCATTGAATAATGGGTGGTCATGCTTCCAATAACGGCCTACCCGCTGGTTTTTTTCACGCATGGCGGCAATACTCCTAACATGGCCATAATGATAAATAGGCGCATTAACCAAGGCTGCCTTTGGGTATCGACCCGTTTTGTTTTTGTCCATCACCAGAAAGTAAAGACCGTCGGGCGCCCAGGTGCGAACAGTGTTCCGAATAATACGGCACTCCCTTCTATACCAAGCTGGACTGGTAGCAATCCAGTTAGGGCTGCCAAAAAAATGCAGGTAATCAAATACTAGGGCTTCAACTTCAGGATTGTCGAGATGCTGCTCCATGCAGGCCCGTATCTTTGGTAAATCTGATTCATGCAGCACTTCATCGCCCTCCAGATAAAATGCCCAGTCCCCAGAGCAGTTGTAGAGTGCAATCATTTTTTGCTGGGCGTAGACGAATCCACGATCTTGCATTTTTTCGTTCCAGCGCGTCTGTATGATAATAATTTTCTCAGACTGAATTGCTTGTATGCGTTTCAATGTATCGTCATCACTGTCGCCTACAGCCACAACAAACTCATCGCATATGGGTAGTGCTGAGAGAATGCTTTCAATAAATGGGTAGCCAAGAACAGAGCCATTGCGAATGAATGTGAACCCACTGACTTTCATTACTGGCCTTTGGTTTTTATCTAAAAATAGCATTATATCAATCTAAAAAAAATTAGATATTTGCAAGATGTAAAATCGAGCCAAGCCAGATACTTTCCAGATTTTTTAAGGTGTTGCTATTTGTAGGCTCTATTTGACGATGCCGCCTGCTTTAAAGGATAATCAAAGACTAATTTAATTCTATAAATTGCATCTGATGAAACAATCCCTGATCGAAGTAACACAGCGCATACAAGAGCGCAGCGCACCTACGCGCAAGGCGTATCTGCAGCGTGTTAATCATGCTATTACTACGCCACGTGGGGCTGATAGGCTTGGCTGTGCAAACGTTGCACATGCTTTTGCCGCTTTGCCAACAAGTGATAAATTCCGTGTGGTGGCAGAAAAAGCAAAGAATATCGGCGTGATTACCGCCTATAACGATATGCTTTCTGCGCATCAGCCGTATGAGACTTTCCCAGCGATTATTCGTGATGAAGCCCGCAAGCTGGGTGCGACAGTCCAAGTCGCCGGTGGTGTACCAGCTATGTGTGATGGTGTCACCCAAGGTGAGCCTGGTATGGAGCTTAGCTTGTTTTCCCGCGATACGATTGCGATGGCGACAGCAGTAGGTTTATCCCATGATGTATTTGATGCTGCTTTGTTATTGGGCGTCTGCGACAAGATTGTGCCTGGCCTGTTGATTGGTGCTTTACATTTTGGCCATCTGCCATGTGTGTTTGTGCCTGCTGGCCCCATGAGCACAGGCATCGACAATACAACCAAATCCAAAGTGCGCGAAAAGTATGCGCAAGGTCTGGTAGGGCGGGAAGAATTGCTAGCATCTGAATCTGCTGCGTACCATGGTGCAGGTACCTGTACTTTTTACGGTACGGCCAATAGTAACCAGATGCTGCTTGAAGCCATGGGCTTGCATGTCCCAGGTGCAGCATTTATTCATCCACATTCTGGCATGCGCGAAGAATTGACCCGCGAAGCTGTGCGTGCGGTGCTATCAATCACACAAGGGCAACGTTTTACGCCTATTGGCCAGATGGTCAATGAGCGTGTGATCGTGAACGCGATGGTGGCCTTGCTGGCGACTGGAGGTTCTACCAATCACCTGATTCACTGGGTGGCTGTGGCGCGTGCTGCGGGCATTATTATTGACTGGACGGATTTCTCTGATCTCTCAGATAACACACCATTGTTGGCTCGCGTCTATCCGAACGGCAAAGCCGATGTGAATGAGTTCCAGAATGCAGGCGGTCCTGCTTTTGTTATCCGCGAGCTGGTGGATGCTGGATACATGCATGCCGATGTTTCTTCTGTCGTGATTGGTGGCTTGCGTGATTTCTGTAAACAGCCAGCCTTGTTTGAAAAAGACCTGATCTGGGTTGATTTACCTGAGCAGACACCGGACGATACCATCGTGCGTAATACCGAGAAGCCATTCAGTGAGTCCGGCGGCATGAAATTGCTGACAGGCAATCTGGGCCGCGGCGTGATCAAGACTTCAGCTGTGCCAGAAGATCGCCAGATTGTGGAAGCGCCCGCTATTATTTTTAATGGTCAAGAAGAGTTGCTGGCAGCTTTTGAGCGCGGTGATCTTGAGCGCGACTTTATTGCCGTGGTGCGATTCCAGGGCCCAAGTGCCAACGGTATGCCAGAATTACATAAACTTACTCCCCCATTGTCCGTGCTGCAAAGTAAAGGATTTCAGGTTGCAATTGTTACTGATGGCCGCATGAGTGGTGCTTCAGGTAAGGTTCCTGCTGCAATCCATGTGAGTCCGGAAGTCAATATGGGCGGCCCGCTAGGCAAGGTGCGCGACGGCGATATTATTCGCTTGAATAGTATCGTTGGTACCTTGAACGCATTGGTTGATTCGGATGAATGGGCTGAGCGCGAAGTCGTGCACATGAGCGACCAGCAACGTAATGGCAATGGTCATGGCATGGGCCGTGAATTGTTTGGCGGGATGCGCAGGCATGCATTAAGCGCCGAGCAAGGTGCAGTCACCTGGCTGTAAACTTGAGGAATCAAACGATAACAGCGTTGCGCTCGCTTGCCGTACCAAATTGTACTGTCTTCACTCGCGCGCCTTGTTCTCCTTTGATTCCACAAGTTTTTTGATTCACCTCTGAATAACATAGCCTTCAATGAACAATATTTAATACAACACTTAAATTTGAGAAAATTATGAACACATTAGATTTAGCTAACCACGGTCCAGTCATCCCAGTTATCGTTATCAACAGGGTTGAAGATGCAGTGCCTATGGCCGAGGCTTTGCTTGAGGGCGGTATCAAAGTATTGGAAGTGACATTGCGCACCTCAGTAGCTTTGCAAGCGATGGAAGCGATTGCCAAAGCTGTGCCTGATGCAATTCTCGGTGCAGGTACTGTGCGCAGTATTGCGGATGCGTATGCGGCTCGCAATGCAGGCTGTACCTTTGCCGTTAGCCCTGGCTACACCAGTGAATTGGGCAAGGCAGCTCGTCAGATTGGCTTGCCTTTATTGCCAGGTGTTTCTACTGGTAGCGAGATCATGATGGCAAATGCTGATGATTATTACTTTCTCAAGTTATTCCCTGCAGTGGCAGTAGGTGGCATCAACCTGCTCAAGGGCTTTGCTGGCCCATTCACTGATGTGAAATTCTGCCCAACAGGTGGTGTTACGGTTGAATCAGCACCGCAGTTTCTGGCTTTGCCAAATGTAGTGGTCTGCGGCGGTACTTGGTTAACGCCAGCCGATGCTGTGAACTCCAAGAACTGGGCACACATCACCAAGCTGGCGCGCGAAGCCAGTGCCATCAAGCCTGCTTGATTTTTAGTATCATGATAATGAAATCTGTATTCAGTCTAAGGCTGGATACAGATTTTTTATATGAGTCTTACGCACAACACAAACAGTCATGACTGATTTAAGCCAATACAAAACGCTGGTATTCGATTGTGACGGAGTGGTGCTCAACTCCAACCAACTCAAGATTCAGGCCTATTACGCCACAGCGCAAAACTATGGTGCCAGCCACCAGCAATCACAAGCGCTGGTGGATTATCATGTGGAATATGGCGGTATCTCACGCTTTGTGAAGTTCGATCATTTCTTGCGCGAGATCATGCACAAGCCCGTCAGCGATGCTGATATTCAATTTTTACTCGCTGACTTTGGCCGCGAGGTAGAGCGGCGTTTATTGGGCTGCGAAATAGCACCTGGTCTGCACGAATTGAAAAAAGCTATGCCCCATACTCGATGGATGATGATTTCAGGCGGTGACCAAGATGAATTGCGTCGATTGTTAGCGCAACGCAATCTAGATCATCTATTTGATGCAGGTATCTTTGGTAGCCCTGATAATAAAGATCAAGTCATGGCGCGCGAGATGGCCAGCGGTAGTCTGGCTAAACCGGCTATCTTTTTTGGGGATAGCAAATATGACCATCAGTCGTCAGGTCGAGCTGGCCTAGATTTCATTTTTTTTAGTGATTGGACTGATGTAGATGGCTGGCAGCAGTATTGCCGCGAGAATGCGATTACTATATTGCCCAGACTAGCCAGTTTGCTCGATACAAGACCCTAAACCAACTTTTATGGCGCTACTCAATTTATGAAAATCCTAGTGACTGGTGCTGCTGGTTTTATTGGCTTTCATACCACATTGCGCTTGCTCAACCGTGGTGATCAGGTCATCGGAGTCGATAACCTGAATGATTACTACGATGTCAGCTTGAAAGAAGCTCGCCTGGCGGAAATCAGCAAGCATCCACTGGCATCGAATTTCAGCTTCATCAAAATGGATCTGGCCGATACCAGCCTCACAGATACATTGTTCGCCGAGCATAAATTTGATCGTGTTGTACATCTGGCAGCGCAGGCAGGAGTGCGTTATTCACTAACCAATCCGCGTGCTTACATTAGTAGCAATATTGTTGCTTTTGCCAATATCCTCGAGGCCTGCAGGCACAATGCCGTGCAGCATCTGGTCTATGCCAGTTCGTCCAGCGTCTATGGCGGCAATACGAGATTACCATTCAGCGAGCATGATAGCGTTGACCATCCAGTCAGCCTTTATGCAGCTACCAAGAAATCTAATGAATTGATGGCGCATACCTATAGCCATCTATATGACTTGCCGACGACTGGGCTACGTTTCTTTACCGTCTATGGGCCTTGGGGACGCCCAGATATGTCGCCCTTCCTGTTTGCCGATGCTATCCTCAACGGCCAGCCGATCAAAGTGTTTAATCACGGCGATATGCTGCGGGACTTTACTTATGTTGATGATATTGTCGAAGGTATTATTCGGGTATTGGATAAAGCAGCGAGCGCCAATCCAACGTACGATGCTGATCATCCCGACCCAGCAACTGGCACCGCCCCATATCGCGTGTTTAACATCGGTAATAATAATGCGGAAAAACTCATGGATTTTATTGGCGCGCTGGAGTCTGCGTTAGGCAAAACTACCGAAAAAATCTTCATGCCTATGCAGCCTGGCGATGTCAAAGCGACGTTTGCCGATACCAGCTTGCTAGATGCCTGGGTAGGTTTTAAGCCAGATACTCCATTGCAGGTGGGTATCGACAAGTTTGTTAGTTGGTATAAAAGCTTCTATAAATATCTTTAGATGCAAATGACAATAAACAATTAAGTCCGCTGGGGTTTTCAGAAAAATTAAAGTACGGCTTGATTAGCCTTTGATCAGAGTCTGGATTCGGCCAATAGCGGCCTTTGATAATGAGCAATTTCCTCTATTTTTTTCAATTACTGTCATTCTTAATTTACAATCGATATTGATTTCATAATTTATAAATCCATTAAAAATGATTTTAAGAAATAAAATTCTTATCGTAGTTGCTATTGCTGGAGCATATTTTCTTAGTGTCATTATTCGTGCTCATTACCTTGAAAAATCTGCTTCTAACGTAGTACCTAATGTTATGAATTTAATAGCTAGGCCATGGAGCATCGAAGCAATGGAAATCAACGGAGATGCTGACATTAAAAGCATTGCTTCTGCCCAGAAAGAAAAGCTAGTTTATTCCTTAGATTCATTATTTGGAGATTATGAAGGTCAAGTTTCAGAGCCTAATTGCAATATTGTTACGGGCACTACAAAGTCAAATTCTATTAAGCGACAATTTGCGTACTGTCTTTCAGAAATGAAATTTAGTAAACACTCATCAGCGACAAAATTAACTCTTGTTAAAAATGAAGAAAATTGGGTTTTTTATGACTTCAATATTGTTAAATATTGACTAAGTAGATGTCTGCTAAGGGTCGAATAGACCGCTAATTGATGCGTAAAGTTAATATCGTAAGCTTCCTATGAAAATTATATTTTTTATTACATTTTTATTCCTTTGTGGATGTGCTTCCAGTCCTCTCCATCTTTATGGCACCGAAAAAGACGATATAAAAAATTTATCATCCATCACGGACAAGACAAATGAAGTAAGGATTCTAGAGGTTGATGACAAGGCATTCACTGGAAAGCACGGAGAATATTTCTACTTAGCGCCAGGCATACATAAATTTACTGCTCTTCTTTCTTGGGATGATATGTTGATGGTTGGCAATGTTCCAATTACTACATATTCATCCTCGCCTTATGTCAGAAGCGGCTGCCTGACGATGGAGCCTGGAAAACAATATCTCTTAGCAGCAAGCGATTCCAGTAAAGATTGGCACTTAATGGTCTTTAAGAGTTTGATAGGGAAGCATGAAGTTTCTCCGTGTAGTCCAAGTACAGCAACTATCCCAGACTGGCTTAAAGTTAAGCTCAACTCAATCACTAATCGATCCATCTATCATATTGAGTACAACAAACAATCGACCTATTACATATCGTCGGCTTGCTGCGATATTCCTAGTGACCTTTATTCGAAGGATGGTGAATTGATCTGTCACCCAGATGGTGGTTTAGCTGGTGGTGACGGTAAATGCCCAGGATTTGTTTTCATTGAGGGCACTCCATCAAAGATTTGGCCAGTAACTAAATGAATGGCTGCTAAGGGTCGATAGCAGCCATTTCTTAGCTAAGTCAAAGACGTGTTAATGGCGTTCCTCAAAGATACTTAATTGCAATCATTCATTCTTGGTAAGTACATTGCTTACCTGCTCGGGTTTTATTTGTCGCAAGCAGTTT